>NZ_JCATZO010000008.1:0-177107 GCF_059694525.1 Pradoshia sp. TA40_28 | reverse complement strand
AGATTATGTACGTTACCAAAAGAAACGCTCTGTTTATCAGGGCATGGACCGGAAACAATTATTGAAGATGAGATGAATCACAATCCGTTTTTAAGATAGAGATGATAAAAGTGGTTTGCCCTCCTTATACCTGGATAAGGAGTCCAGGTGTGCTTCCTGTAAAAAGGAGGGGGCCACTTTCTCTATAGCACATAATCACAAGAGGTGTTAATAGTTTCGATAAAACTTTTAGAATATTTATAAAATTAGGTGAATATATGAAAAGAATAATCGAAGCATCCATTCAGGAAACGGAAGATTTATTTTTGCCTTATAACAAGTATATAGAATTAGCATTGTATCACCCAGAAGAAGGGTATTACCAACGTAGAAAAGATAAACTGGGAAGTAAAGGGGACTTTTATACTTCTGTCAGTATGTCACCGATCTTTGGTGAATTCTTAGGTAAATGGGCAGGGCGGAAATTAAGTGAATGTAATTTATCGCCTGTTATTTGTGAACTTGGCGGTGGCACGGGCAAAATGGCATGTGATTTTTTGAGAGGGTTGGAACTGGTAAACCCGGAGCTGGCATTAGAAGCAACTTATTATATTGTTGAATCGAGCCCTTATCACCAAGAGTTTATTGTGAAAGCTGCGGCAAACGATCATAGAATAAGATTAATAGATTCCATAGAAAATATGCCGATGATAAAAGGATTAATTTTTTCAAATGAGTTTTTCGATGCTTTCCCTGTTCATGTATTGGTTCGGGATAAGAATCAGTGGAAAGAAGCGGGCGTCACTGTGAAGCACGGAGAACTGATCGAGACGACAAGACAGCTCAATAATCAGATTGTTTATTCTTATTTTGAGGAGTGGAATATACCTGATTTTATCAATCGAATAGAAGTGCCATGCCCGATGGTGACTGCATACCAGCAAATCATCGAAAGGATGGAAAAAGGATTCCTTGTGACGATTGATTATGGAATGGAAATGGAGGATCTCTATATACCTGCACGTAAAAATGGAACTTTAAGAGGGTTTAAAAGCCATCAATTAATAGACTCAATTCTTGAAAATCCAGGAGATATAGATATAACCAGTACGGTAAATTTTACTTTGCTTAAAAATGAAGGAAGAAAAGCAGGGCTTAAACTTGAGTACTGGGGTGGTCAACAATCTTTTTTGTTGGAGGAAGGGATATTAAACGAACTTGTTCCGCATGCGGATAATGACCCGTTTTCATCCATTAGCAGACGGAACAGACAAATCAAACAATTAGTGTTGGGAGATTGGATTAGTGAGAGTTTCAGTGTTTTAGTTCAATCTTGGAATATAAAAAAACCTTGATTGTTTAATTCAATCAAGGTTTTACTATGAATTAATGGCCCGCTCCAGGAGTCATCATGAATGTTGTCCAATAGGTAAACCCGGCAAAGAAAACGGTTAAATACGCACCAAAAACATATAAGTACATTCTCTCAGATAATTTTAAATAGCTTAAAATGACAAAGAAACCAGTTTGACCGAAAAAGATGAGTGATGTGGTGTGCATATCCCCGATAAAGAACATGACTGCCATAATTCCGGTCCAGAAACCACAAACTCTGAACATTCTATCCATCCCATAACCTCCCTTATCCCCTTATAATTCCATCATTACTATTATAAGGATATTGTTAAAGAATGTAAACTATCTTAAAATGGATGTCCGAATTTTGTGATTAATTGTTGGAAAGAAGTCTATACGTACAAGCATGGCAATTCGCATGATCAAACATATTTTCCTCTTCGATTAATTCGATTGAATCGAAGAGTACATTGAACATACCGCGTAAAAATTCATGATGCATGCCACAGACTGCTTCCTTATGCTCGAAGGCAATTTCTTTAAAAGGACAATTATTAATTTTAAAGAAAATAGCTGATTGATCTTCTGACGTAACGAATTCTGGATAGAATCCCGCAGTGGTTGATGCATCTTTTATAATGGATAGTTTATGATCAAAAGACAGGCTGTCCTGATTTCCTCCAAGACCTTTCATATGCTGTTCTGCCAGCTCTTTACCGAATAATTTTCCTGTGTTAAATAATGCTGTTTTCCCGGCCTCTCCTAGTGAGAACATCGTTTCAAGCGCAATTTTAGAAAGAAGCTGGTAATCACGGTATGGGAAGTTAAGCTGTATGAGATCATCAGATAATCGATATAGTCTGCTTGGTCTTCCGCCTTTTCCTGTTTTCTTTGTTTCGGAAACAAGCATATTTACATCTTCAAGCTTAGTTAAATGCAAGCGAGCAACATTGGGATGAATTTCAAATATATCTGCGATTTCCTGTACGGTGACCTCGTTATGCCTTTTAGCTATATGCTGATAAATATAGTATCTGGTCGGATCTGATAATACGTTGGTAATCTTTAATGTTTGGTCCACTATGTCCACCTCGCGCTTCTTAATAATTCCATTATAATACAGTTATTCAGGCTTTGATATGTTGTTTGTGATTAATCTCTCAAACTGCGAGCATATGTTGTAATTTAGCCACAATTTGTTAAATTAATTTTTCAACCTCTACTTGGTATGGGATATCTCAATTTTAAAATTAATCAATAAATTTGTTAATGTGTAGCTATGAATGAAATCTTTCATATTTATGAATGATTTTCCAAAAAGTCATCAAAATGTGACAAATTACGAAACTTTCAACATGTAAGCAGGGATTGGCTGGTTAATGTCAAATATGATAATCCATAAACATATAAAGGAGGTGAAACAGGAATTGCTCACCATCGATAAGCTGGCTGATAAAGTTGTAACAGAAGCAGTAAAGTTCAAAGCCTCAGATATCCATATTGTTCCGCAGCGTAAGCAAACTCAATTACATTATCGCATTCACAACAGATTGTTTTCGGGAGGCAGTTATAAAAGAGAGAGAGCGGAACGGCTTATCTCCCATTTTAAATTTATGGCCGGGATGGATATAGGAGAAAAGAGACGTCCCCAGTCAGGTTCTTTAACGATGTTTATCTCAAATAAATGGATTGGCCTCCGTTTATCAACCTTACCTACCCCTTATTCAGAATCACTCGTCATCCGCATTATTCCCAACCTGCAAACTCTCCCAATCGAAGAAATCTCACTTTTTCCCAAAATATCGACAACTTTAATTTCCATGCTGAAGCATTCTCATGGTTTATTATTGTTCTGCGGCCCGACTGGCAGTGGAAAAACGACTACTTTATATTCCATGCTTCATCATGCAAAACAAACCATTAATCGAAATATCATTACTTTGGAAGATCCCGTTGAACATCAGTCCGATGATGCCATTCAAGTGCAAATCAATGAAAAAGCCGGCATTAGTTATTCCATTGGTTTGAAAGCGGCCTTACGACATGACCCCGACATCATTATGATAGGAGAAATCCGGGATGCCGAAACGGCTAGGATAGCGGTTCGTGCGGCTTTAACAGGCCACTTAATATTAAGTACCATGCACGCGAGTGATGTATTAGGAGCAGTAAGAAGGCTTCTGGAATTTGGGATAGACAAGGAGGAGGCCAAACAGACGCTTTTAGGAGTAACCTCCCAGAGACTATTGGAATTGCATTGCCCTTTTTGTGAGGATGAATGCTCGCCATATTGTCTTATGGAAAAGAATCGTGGACGGGTAAGCGTGCATGAAATGATTTATGGCAATGAATTGGCGAAAGTATGGGCGGAGATGGGAGGGGATGAAGTGAAGTATCAATATCCGGATTTATCTCACCTCATCAGCAAGGCGGTGGCTTATGGGTTTGTGAATCAAAAAGAATATGAGAGGTGGGTGCATGACGATTAATCAAAAGTCCCGGTGGTCTGGTAAGGATCAAGCGAGGTTTTTGCTAGAATTGGGCGATTTATTGGAAAATGGGTTTACCTTGTATGAAGGGATTGAATTTTCACTTATTCATGGGAAAAAGAAATACCGTGATGGAATTAGAGAGGCGCTTGATTTATTAAAAGAAGGCCATACGTTTAGAGATTTTTTAGAGTGGCTGAATTTTGAACAAGAGCTGGTCGGGTTGGTATCCTATGGAGAAAAACATGGACAGCTATCGAAATCTTTACAGGATGGGGGAAAGATTTGGTTAAAGAAAAGTGAAGATCGTGCAAAATTAAAAAATTTGTTATACTATCCCATTTTCTTGCTTGTTTTTACATTTGCTTTGCTGCAAGCATTCACAAATTACTTATTGCCCAAATTCTCAGAAATGTATCAGGGAGTAGGACAAGAATCCAATATATTTTTAAAACTATCCGTCTTACTCGCTACCTTCATTAATAATCTTCCTCTTATTATCATTCTGCTTCTCACCATTTTCTCACTCATTTACCACTATTTTTTGAACAAATTATCAAAAATAAACCAGGAATTACTTATGATTAAAATCCCCTTACTACGTACATTTAGAAGACTTTCAACCACGTATTATTTCTCCATGCAGCTTGGTTCATTATTGAAGGGTGGAGTTTCTATTATTGATGCTTTAACCATTATGAGTCAACAAGATCCTAAAAAACTGGTAAGGGAAATAGCTCTTCAAATGATAGAGCGTTTACAAGAGGGAGATACGCTCGATAACATTTGCGGTGATTTAAAAATTTATATGAGAGATTTCGAAAGAGTGGTCAGCCATGGGCAAAAAAATAGTCTATTGGGGGAAGAGCTTCTTTACTACAGCAGGATGCTGTTGAATGAAATGGAAATGCTGACAGAAAAATATATAAAGGTGGTTCAGCCATTAATGTTTGGTATGGTAGCCATACTTGTGATTCTGCTTTACCTGGCTATCTTAATGCCCATGATTTCATTAATGAATACGATTTAGGACGGTGAATTTGATGAAATATGTTAAAAATGAACAGGGATTTACATTGATTGAAATGTTGATTGTCATGCTGGTTATCTCTGTTTTATTAATTATTACGGTACCAAATGTAATGAAAAATCAGGAAGCGGTTAATAGCAAAGGATGCGATGCTTATGTGAAGATGGTTGAGGGGCAGGTACAAGCGTATAAATTAAAGGAAGGCAGTATGCCCTCCATGGAAAATCTTATCTCTTCAGGATTTTTAAAAGAGGATGTGAAATGTCCAGAGGGGAAAACGGCTGTTATAGCAGATGATGGTACTGTAAGTCTTCTGGATGAATAAAAATGGAAGAGAAAGAAGATGGATTTACTTTAGTAGAGGTGTTAATTGTACTTGGATGTCTAACTTTAATGCTGACTATCGTAAATACCATTACATGGAAGATGTTTGAAACGTATGAACAAAAGGTGTTTTTAAACCAGCTCGAAAAGGATATTTACTATGCGCAAGCCTATGCTATTGAAAATAAAACACATGTCACACTTAGATTTTCTACTGGTCAAAATGAATATTCAGCGTACTCGTATACGAATCATACGATCTTAACGATACAGAAGGCAGACTCGCTAAGATTTAAAAAAGTGGGGAATGTGACGGTTACCTATACATCATCCGGCAATATTGAAGGTCCGACAACAATTCATCTAACGGATAAAAGTGGAAAGACGATTTATAAGCTGGTTTTTCAATTAGGGAGGGGGAGATTTTATATATCCGAAGTATAAAGAGCGAGGGTATATCATGTTGGATCTCCTGATTTCATTTGGAATACTGATCGTAAGCTGCTGTTTATTATTGCCAGCCTATATGGTAAGTATGGCGCAAAAGAATGACTATAGAATGGAGGAAGTTGCCTCAAATAGGTTATTTGAACACTTGAATGAGTACCAAATAAACGGCCGGCCGCTATATATCGGACAAGCAGATATCGAAGGGAAGACCTACACTTTTTATCTTGAAGGGGACGTTTATTTTGCGGAATATAGCAACTCAAAGAATGAATTACAAAAAGTATATGAAAAGCTGCCTGAATAATGCTGGCTTTACAATGGTTGAGATGTTGTTCGCACTAGGGTTATTCTCTTTATTATCCGTGTTTATGACAAGTGCGCTCGCAAGTGTCACCGACTGGCATATTGAAGATGTGAATACGAATTCAAGGATGGAATGGAATATCTTCATCCGCCAATTAGAAAGGGAAATTCAAAAGTCAAAAGACTTGGAAGTTCCAAAAAGCAATGTCCTTTTACTGAGTAAAGAGGGAGAAGAAATAACATATGAGACTTACAACAATATGGTAAGAAGGCGAGTAAATGGGGCAGGTCATGAAATGGTCCTCCAAAATATTAAGAGCATCCATTTAAAAAAAGAGGAAAAATTATTGACGATAACAGTGATGCTTATAAATGGTGAAAAATATGAAAAAAAGCTTTTTAAGCGATATAAATTTGAACCCTCTTAAAAATGAACGAGGGATATTTTTGCCAGTAGCACTATTATTCTTTTCAGTTATATTTCTTGTCTGTTTTTATTCGATTGGAAAAATGGCACAGGAAGTAAACTATCATAAGTTTCAAATGGAATGGCTGAAAACTTCCTATCTAGGTGATGTGGGGACCAGTGCTGCGATCTCAATGCTTGATGATGGGGATATCCTAGAGACAAAAGGGGAATGGGTTTATTATAATGGAAGAATAACCTATCATTTAAAGCCCCTGGAGAAAGGTTTCTATCAAATCTTACTTGTCATTCAAACGGAGCATACAATAAGACGGGAAACCATCACGTATTCAACAGAGGCAGAAAAAGTAGTGAAATGGACAGATAGTTAGGGGGAGCAGCATGACTGTTATATATTTAATCGGATTTATGGGAGCCGGGAAAACGACCGTGGGAATGCGGCTTGCTGAAAAATGGCACTATCCCTTTTATGATAGTGACCAGACAGTGGTTGAAATAACCGGAAAATCTATCTCACAGCTCTTTGATGAAGTAGGTGAGAAGGGATTTAGAGATTTAGAACAGAAGGCATTGCAATCATTGCCTACTGAAAATTGCATCATTGCAACAGGCGGTGGAATGATCCTGAGGGAGACCAATCGGAAGTATATGAATGAGAATGGTACGGTCATTTGGCTTGATGCCAGTCCCGCGGAAATTATGAAAAGGCTTAAAAATGATTCATCACGTCCCTTATTGACCAGCAATAAAAAGGAACAAATTGAACAGCTGTATCAAAAGAGGATGGAGCTGTATAAGCAAGCTTCTGAATTTCAAGTACGAACAGATGGGAAAACAATAACTGATATTATCGAGGAGATTTTAATGAACATCACAGTAAACTAGCTGTCTGTTGAGGAAATCCGTGAATAGAGTGCAGGAAACGTGGATATACTGCTGATGGGTGAATAGTGATGAAAACAAATGATTATGTAAAATTTTTGACGGTCCAATGGTTAGTGTATATGAACCAGCCAAAGGAACAACGTAAAGAGCAGCGTCGCCATCATAAAGATGACCGGCCGCCATTCCTGAGCAATTGGTTCGGTATTATTCCGTTATCAATTGGTATGCTCTTTAAGCGCAAGACTCTTTAAATAGCACGTGGTGAGTAAAGCAGTGGGTTCGGATTCAAAAACCACTGCTTTTTTTGTACCCATTTTTCCTGTGTATGTTCTAAGTTATGCTGTTAGTTAACAAGATGCAGATTGTTGTTGTTCTTTCTTTCTTGAAGAATGCGTTAGGTGTCTTCAGAGGTTACGATTTGTTGCTTTCGTGCTTAAATAATGGAATAACGCGATAATAATGCCCATAATACTAATCAAACCGGTTAGCCAAATAGATAAACCTAAGCCAATATTGGCATCTTCTGATGGAGATACAATCTCGGCAACTACTAAAAACGTGAATAGTATACCTGTAGCAGAATAAATAACTGTGATAAGGTAACGTACGGCCTTGCTTTCTTTCGTGATGGTTGAAAAGAGAGAAATTAAGGAGATAAAAAATAAGACATAAAGAGAGACAACGATTAAATAAAACATAAACGACCTCCAATCCATTCTTGTTAACACTCAGTATTCTATATATGATATTTTTTTAAGTCATATTCTAAAATCTTAGATAGGTGAAATTGGAATGGTGTATTAGTTGAATCTCTGAGGACCTTTTAGTCACATCGTAAAAGACTATTTGTTATTCAGATAGCCTTACCGGTAAGATAAAAGAGTCCCCCATTTATGATATTGACACGGATCCGGGGCTCATATTGCAGCCGCAATGCCTCTTTTTCGAGTTCATAGGTGTTACTTTCCTCCTCTTTTTTATCCTCATAAAAATGCTTTAGCAAATTTAGATCTTTATTCCAGCGTACACAAGCATCGTCAGCCCATTGATGGTCATCGTGATTAATTTTATTTTGAATATACGCTTTTAGGCGATTCAATCCGCTTTGATAACGAATGATAGGTGTCAGTGTAAATGTATAATCAGATATTTTAGGTGTCAGCGAGAGTTTATCCACCGAGTCCATAAAATTTTCTGTGAAAACACCGTTAATCAAGTTCAGTCCTATTGAATAAAATAAGTCCTTTTTCCGATCACATTCATAGGAGACATTTACATTCACAACTAACCACGGGAATAAGGGCATTTGGCCGCTTGTCACTGTAATCTCCTCAAATAAACGAATATGCTTAGACAATTTTTGGGCGGATGAAAATATTTGGTGGAGCCGTGGTGATCCAAAATGAATGAATTCTCCTTTTAAATCAGGAGGGGCAGCCTCTTTATCAAGGATAAGGGTCAAACTCATCGGATTGGGTACCCCGCCTATCTTCTCGAGATAATGCCAGTAAAAAGGACGATTCATTAATTCTTTATCCATATCAATCGTCAATTGCACAGTAAGGTGGGCTGGTCCCTGATTGATGATTTCACAATGATTAGTTGTGAAAAATTGAACGAGAAACTCATGAATTTCCTGTTGCTGCATGGGAAGGCATCTCCTTTTTAATATCTTGGGCAAGTTCAATTAGGGAAGTGAGGTTATCCATTTTAATTTTCATCTCCCCCTCTGTTTTTGATTTGCTGACGATGTCGGTTAGATGTTCTTCAAGATTCTTAACCTCCAGTCTGGTTAAAATATCATCAAGTTCTCCAACCACTCGCTCAAATAGTTGTATTTTTTCATATAAGATTTTCATAATATGTTCTTCAATCGTATTCTTGGTAGCAAAATTATAAATGCGGACATCTTCTGTTTGTCCAAGCCTGTGAATTCGGCCGATTCTTTGTTCCAGACGCATCGGATTCCACGGTAAATCAAAGTTAATAATATGATGACAAAATTGGAGATTAATTCCTTCCCCACCTGCTTCTGTAGCAATTAAGACCTGTGCTTGCTTTTCAAATAATTCCTTCATCCAATCTTTCTTACTCCGTTTAAATCCGCCACGGAATGGGACAGAAGTAATCCCATTTTGCTTCAGAAACCATTGCAAATATAATTGAGTGGCTCGGTACTCGGTAAAAATGATCACCTTATCCTTGATGGAGTGAATCAATTCAAGCGCTTTTTTTGCTTTGGAATTACAATCAACTAATTCCACCTGGTTGATCAGATTATGTATGGCTTGCGTATAACTTGGTCCGGCATCTGGATTTCGATCCAGCATATTTTTTAGCGTAAAGTAAACCGCTTCTCTACTGCTGCATGCTTCCCGTTGCAGGGTTAAGGAGGAAAATGTACTTCCAATTCCATCAGGCAATTCTTTTCTAAATGAAGAAACACCATCATAAAGGGCTTGTTCTTTTTCGGTGAAATTAATAAAAATTGTTTCTACCTTTCTGCTGGTCCATTCAATTCCAGTATCCTGGCGTTTATTCCGAATCATGACCATATTCACTAATTCTTTTAAATAGGCATCATCTTTCCCTGAACGTTTCTTGGCAGAAAACCGATCGTTAAATGTAGCATAGCTCCCAAGATGACCTGGCTTAAGTAATGAAACGAGATAAAATATCTCTTCAAGCTTGTTCTGAATAGGCGTTGCCGTTAATAGTAAGCAAAATTTCTTCTGAATTTTTTGTGCAAATTCATAGTTTTTGGTTTTATTGTTTTTTAACTTATGAGCCTCATCAATGATGACAATGTCATAGGTTTGTTCCAAGATGGCTGAACGATGTGGCTCCCGTTTAGCGGTATCTATGGATGTGATGATACATTCTGAATCCCATCCATATCCTTTCCTATAGATGACAGCAGGGATATGGAACTTTTGATTCAGCTCTTTTGCCCACTGGGAAACGAGGGAAGCCGGAACAATAATCAAAACTTTGCTTACTAAACCGCGGATCATATATTCCTTTAAAATCAGGCCGGCCTCAATTGTTTTACCAAGACCGACTTCATCAGCTAATATCGCTTTGCCATTCATTCTTTCGATGACTTCCGTAGCTGCTTCCAGCTGATGGGCTAAAGGTGTGAATCCTGATAAATGCTTTGGACCGAGGAGTCCATTAAATTCCGGGATCAAATTATGCTTTTCAGCCTCCAATCCGAGTTTAAAAAGAGAATAATTGCACCAGGGACCGTCCCCATTTATCTTTTCCTCAAGCTCCTTTTCCCACTCTTCATCGAAATAGATCTTTGGTGTCAAACTCAATGCAAATCCCAACTTTCTTTATTTAAGCTACTTAGAGAAATGTATAGTTGAATTAAAAAAATCCTAGTTTCCTAATCATTCATTCCTATAACGTAAGGGTTGCCACCTGATAATTGATGATGGTAGGATATAAATGTATAGATTATTTTGAAAATGGCTTACCTCTTGCTTTTTGTTTAGTATGACCAAATTACATAAAAATATGAGCGAATGAAGGCAAGGGGAGAGACCGCAACATGCGGCACCGAAGGAGCAAATGGATAATCCATGAATCTCTCAGGTAAACAGACGCTTGCTGGACGCATCTCTGGAGAGCGCTTTCTTGTTTGAAAAGCCACCCAAGAGGAAACGCCGAAGTATGATTTGTCGGCGGTAAACTTTCAGGTATCAGGACAGAGACTTCCCATATGAGGGAGGTTTCTGTCCTTTTTTGCTTGTTTATTTTCTAATTAATACTCTCAGATTCGAACAATTGTTAGTGTAATGCTCATTACTTTAAAAAATCACAATATTTAGCATGCAAGAGGGACCATATAAAACGAACTTTTTAGGAGGATTAGGATGGGAGAATTAAAGCAGACCCCGCTTATCAGCGTATACAAAGAATACGGTGGAAAAACAATTGACTTTGGCGGTTGGGAATTGCCTGTTCAATTTTCAGGCATTAAACAAGAACATGAAGCAGTGCGTACAAAAGCTGGTCTTTTTGACGTATCACATATGGGGGAATTCACTGTTAGGGGAAATGGTTCTTTACCATTTCTACAAAAGATGATGACAAATGATGTCAGTAAGCTAAAATCTGGGCGCGCGCAGTACACCGCGATGTGTTATGAAGATGGCGGTACGGTTGATGACTTACTTGTTTATAAAAAAGATGAAGATGATTATTTATTAGTGGTGAATGCCTCTAATATTGATAAAGATTTTGAATGGCTGCAAAAATATGCTGGCGAAGATGTGGATCTTAGAAATATATCTGAACAGATAGGTCAATTGGCTTTACAGGGTCCGCTTGCTGCAGATATTTTACAGGGGCTTACAAAGGATGTTGACCTGGACAGTATCGGATTCTTTTCTTTTCGTGAAAATGTCATGATTAATGGTATTCGTGTACTTGTTTCCAGAACAGGTTACACGGGTGAAGATGGATTTGAATTGTATTGTAAGAGCGAAGATGTAATCAAGTTATGGAATGACCTTTTAGCTTTTGGCACGGATAAGGGGCTGGTTCCATGTGGTCTTGGGGCAAGGGATACGCTTCGCTTTGAGGCAAAGCTGCCTTTATATGGCCAGGAATTATCTGCTTCCATCACACCGATTGAAGCGGGGATTGGTTTTGCTGTCAAAACGGATAAAGAACATTTTATTGGGTTGGAAGTATTAAAGGAGCAGAAGGAAAATGGTTCGCCTCGGAAGCTTGTTGGAATCGAAATGATTGATCGCGGCATACCAAGACATGGGTATCGGGTTATTAATAAAGATGAAGAAATAGGTGAAGTAACTACTGGGACACAATCCCCAACTTTAAAGAAGAATGTTGGCCTTGTTCTGATTAAAGCTGAATTTGCAGTCCTTGATGAGGAAGTAGAGATAGAAATCCGAGGAAAAAGAGTGAAAGCGAAGATCGTCAGTACCCCATTTTATAAACGCACTCAGGCAGGAGGAGTAAAAAAATGATGCATCGTTACTTACCAATGACAGCCCAGGATGCTGAAGAAATGTTAAAAACGATTGGTGCAGAATCAATTGATGACTTATTTTCTGATATACCCGAAAAAGTAAGATTTAAAGGAGAATACAAGATAAAAAAGGCAAAGTCCGAAACGTCTTTGTTGAAGGAATTAACAACGCTTGCTGATAAAAATGCCAATCTTAGAACGCACAGTTCCTTTCTTGGAGCGGGAGTATATGACCACTATATGCCTGTCATTGTTGATCACGTCATTTCAAGATCAGAATTCTATACGGCTTATACACCGTACCAACCGGAGATTTCCCAAGGGGAATTACAGGCTATTTTCGAATTCCAAACAATGATTTGTGAATTGACTGGAATGGATGTAGCGAACTCGTCCATGTATGATGGAGGCACTGCTTTAGCTGAAGCAGCTATGCTGTCAGCAGCTCATACACGCCGTAAAAAATTGCTCGTATCAGAAGCAGTACATCCGGAATCACGAGCGGTATTATCTACTTATGCAAAAGGCCAGTATCTTGAGCTTAAAGTCGTCCCTTGCAAAGGTGGGGTGACAGATATAGATGAATTGGCGATCATGATGACTGATGATACAGCCGGTTTTATCACACAATATCCAAACTTTTTTGGTCGAATTGAAAATTTATCTCAAATTGAAAAAATTGTTCATGAACATAAAGGAATGTTCATTGTTTCAAGTAATCCGCTATCACTTGGGGTTCTGAAGCCTCCTGGTGAATTCGGTGCGGATATTGTCGTAGGAGATGCTCAGCCATTTGGAATACCAGCTGCATTTGGCGGACCGCATTGTGGATATTTTGCTGTCACGAATAAGCTGATGAGAAAGGTACCAGGACGTTTGGTCGGTCAAACAGTTGATCAGGAAGGCAAGAGAGGGTTTGTATTAACCTTGCAGGCAAGGGAGCAGCATATTCGCCGAGATAAAGCTACTTCTAATATTTGTTCTAACCAGGCGTTAAATGCACTTGCAGCTTCTGTTGCCATGACTGCCTTAGGGAAGAAAGGTGTGCAAGAAATGGCCTTTCAAAATCTTCAAAAAGCGCATTATGCAAAGGAACAACTGAAAGCAAGAGGACTTGATATTGCCTTTGAAGGCCCTTCATTCAATGAATTTGTCGTTATATTAAAAGGCTCCGTGGCTTCAGCTAATAAAAAGCTCTTACAGAAAGGGATTATTGGTGGTTATGACCTAGCAAGGGATTATCCTGCACTAACCAATCATATGCTTGTGGCTGTCACAGAAATGCGCACGAAAGAAGAGATTGATAGATTTGTTATGGAAGTGGGGGATTTTCATGAATAAACAGGATCAGCCTTTAATATTTGAACAAACCAAGCCAGGGCGGATCGGCTATTCTTTGCCGGAAATGGATGTTCCGGAGGCAGCATTAACGGAGCTTTTACCTGAGGAGTACATTCGCACAGAGGAACCAAAGCTTCCGGAAGTATCTGAATTGGATATTATGCGCCATTATACTGCACTATCGCGAAGAAACCATGGGGTTGATTCCGGTTTTTATCCACTCGGTTCTTGTACAATGAAGTACAATCCAAAAATAAATGAAAGTGTTGCCAGACTAAATGGATTTGCTCATGTTCATCCACTCCAGGATGCAGAAACTGTGCAGGGATCCTTAGAGTTAATGTATGATTTGCAGCAAAATCTGACGGAAATTACAGGCATGGATGAAGTGACTCTTCAACCTGCAGCTGGTGCGCATGGAGAGTGGACGGGATTAATGCTCATTCGTGCTTACCATGAAGCTAATGGGGATTTCGATCGTGTAAAAGTAATTGTTCCTGATTCTGCACATGGTACGAATCCTGCATCGGCAACAGTAGCCGGATTACAAACTATTACGGTGAAATCCGGTCCGGATGGATTAGTAGATCTGGAAGATTTGAAGAGAGTAGTAGGTAAGGATACAGCGGCCTTAATGCTTACAAATCCGAACACTTTAGGACTTTTTGAAGAGCAGATAGTTGAAATGGCCGAAATTATTCATGATGCCGGTGGAAAACTGTACTATGACGGTGCCAATCTGAATGCTGTTTTGTCAAAAGCTCGGCCGGGTGATATGGGCTTTGACGTTGTTCATCTGAATTTGCATAAAACATTTACTGGACCACATGGCGGTGGCGGACCGGGATCAGGGCCAGTTGGGGTGAAAAAAGAATTAATTCCGTTTTTACCAAAACCACTTGTTGTCAAAGAAGAGAGCGGTTATCGACTTGATTATGATCGACCGCAATCAATCGGCCGCGTAAAACCGTTCTATGGTAACTTTGGAATCAATGTCCGTGCCTATACGTATATTCGTTCAATGGGTCCAGACGGATTGAAGGCTGTAACAGAGTATGCCGTTTTAAATGCCAACTATATGATGCGAAGATTGGCAGAGTACTACGATCTTCCATACGATAAGCACTGTAAGCATGAATTTGTTATCAGTGGTAAACGTCAGAAGAAGCTAGGTGTTCGAGCCCTTGATATTGCCAAGAGATTGTTGGATTTTGGCTATCATCCACCAACCATCTATTTCCCTCTGAATGTGGAGGAATGCATGATGATTGAGCCGACTGAAACAGAGTCTAAGGAAACATTGGATGGCTTTATTGATGCCATGATTCAAATTGCGAAGGAAGCAGAGGAAAATCCAGAAATAGTCCAGGAAGCACCTTATACTACTGTAATCAGCCGCTTGGATGAAGCACTGGCTGCACGGAAGCCTGTATTGAAATATCAACATTAATGGAGTGACTTAAGCAGCTACCTTGTTTTCAGGTAGCTGCTTCTTTAAAACAGGTATGTTCAGAAATGGCGTATAGGTCAGGAAGTGGAGGGGATGAAAATCGGAAATGAAAATATTAGCCTCTCAAATGAAAGGCTATATCTTAGAGAAATGGTTAGTAGTGATTGGATTTATGTACATAAATATGCTTCCCAAGAGATCGTAAGCCAATATCAGCCCTGGGGACCGAATACAGAAGCGGAATCGAAGAGATTTGTGGAAGAAGTGGTTGATGATTCAACGGAAAAGCCACGGACAAGGTTTGTTTATGCCATACATTATAAGGAAAGGATGATTGGAGCTGGAGAGTTTAATATCCGGGATTTTACGAATAAAGCTGGAGAAATCGGTTATATTCTTCACCCAGACTATTGGAGAAAAGGAATAGCAACTGAAGTCGCTTCTTTGTTAATTGATTTCGGGTTTAAGAAATTGCGCCTGCATCGTATATTTGCAACCTGTGATCCAAGAAACATAGCTTCATCAAAAGTGTTGGAGAAAGTTGGAATGACCAGGGAAGGGCAAATTCGTGATGATTTGTTACTAAAGAGTGGGTGGCGTGATTCGTTGCTTTATAGTGTGTTGGAACACGAGTGGACTAGCAGGTCACAAACCAGATAAGGAGAGGCTTCATTATGAAGTATCTTTTTTAGATTGAGAGAGTTGTCTACTAACAATTCAATTTCGTTTATTTTGTACCTTTCAGGTATAATAGATAAAAGAATCTCTAGAAGAAAGAGAAAGAACTAAGTAACCGAAAAAGAGGAACATACATGAGCAAACAGAGCTTCAAGGATTTTAACATCAGTCCCGAGATTGTACGGGCATTAAGTGGTATGAATTATCGTCAACCGACAGAGGTACAGCAGAAAGTAATTCCAAGCGCGCTGGAAAATCGAGACCTTATTGTTAAAGCGCAAACGGGCAGTGGAAAAACAGCTGCTTACGGAATCCCGATTTGTCATCATATAGAGTGGATCGAAAATAAACCGCAGGCACTTATTTTAACACCAACCAGAGAATTGGCTGCACAGGTGAAAGAAGATTTGACGAATATTGGCCGGTTTAAGCGTATTAAAGCAACGGCTGTTTATGGAAAGCAACCATTTGCCAAGCAGAAGCTGGAACTTAAGCAAAAAAATCATATTGTTGTTGGAACGCCTGGAAGAGTATTGGATCATATCCAAAAAGGAACGTTAAAGATAGATGAGCTACGTTATTTGGTGATTGATGAAGCAGATGAAATGTTGAATATGGGCTTTATTGAGCAGGTAGAAGCGATTATAAATGAATTGCCTAAAAACCGAACCAGCATGCTCTTTTCGGCAACATTACCAGAAGATATTCAAAATTTATCCAATCAATTTATGAAAGAACCAACTATTATTGAGGTTAATAAGAAAGAATTAACAACGGATTTAATCGATCACTTTTATTATAAGGTGCACCAGGATGACAAACCGGAAATGCTGAAAAAAGTTACGACTATAGCAAATGCGGATAGCTGCATCATTTTTTGCCGTACTCAGGAGCAGGTAGATCGACTATTTGATCAATTAGTTAAATGGGAGTATTCATGCGGTAAAATTCATGGCGGAATGTATCAGGAAGATCGTTTCGATGTTATGAATGAATTTAAGCGAGGCGAGTTCCGATACTTAATCGCAACCGATGTTGCGGCTCGCGGAATTGATATAGATAATATTACGCATGTTATTAATTACGATTTTCCAGTTGAAAAGGAAGCCTATGTCCATAGGACAGGAAGAACGGGCCGTGCTGGCCATAAAGGAGTGGCCATTTCTTTTGTAAGCCCGAGGGATGAAGAATTGCTGAGGGAGACTGAAGAGTATATAGGTTTTACTTTACAGGCAAAAGCGAAGCCTTCTGAGGCAGAGGTAGATAAATGTAAACCTGATTTCTTAGAAAAAATGTTTGCAACGGAGATTAAGAAAGATAAATCAGCCGGAATAAACAGTGGAATTATGAAACTGTTTTTTAACGGAGGCAAGAAAAAGAAATTGAGAGCAGTCGATTTTGTTGGGACAATTGCCAAAATTGATGGTGTATCAGCAGAAGACATTGGGATTATTACCATTCAGGACCAGGCTACGTTTGTTGAGATTCTGAATGGAAAAGGGCCCAAAGTGTTAGATGCTATGAAGAGTAAAACCATAAAAGGGAAAAAATTAAAAGTATATGAGGCATTCGAATAATCACATTGATGGCTTGGAATTTTGCGATATGGCTTATATCCAATACCCTCATTAACTAGTAATCCTCTATTCAAAGCATTTGACAAAATAGTTGCCTATAGAACTGCCCTTCCGACTCTACGGAAGGGCTTTTTATATGAGGGAAATGTCCAATCGGCAGTTTATCCTTCATTTTTGATCACCAAATCTGCTAGTGCTACTGGGTTAACGGTCTTCATATAATACTCTTCCGCTATCCAGTATCGGTTTTGGAATTTTTCGATATTCTGCTGTGTGGCTATGGTCTCACGGCTGAATCTCGTTTCTCTTGTACAATCCAAGTATATTAGACAATCATAAAATGGTCGCCATTCTTTGCGCTGAAGGAATACTCCCTCAATGATAATCAAGCAAGAAGGGGGGAGCTTGGTCACCTGCCATTCTTGTGTATCGGAAATGCTATTATAAAAGGGGAGGAGTAACTCTTCACACTCCCTTAGCTTTGCAAAGAAATGCTTTTTTAACCATTGTGGATCCCATTGCAACTGATAATATTCGTACCATTCTTCATACCCCGTATGATACCGCTTTTCTTTTTCTACAATAAGATCATCGATGTGAAAAAGGCAAAATGGAATGCTCATTTTTTTTAATTGCAGTTCCACTTGTTTCATAAAAGTGGTTTTCCCGGAACGACTTAGCCCATCAATTCCAAGAATGTATCTTTGGCCCTGTTTTAGCTTAGGTATTTGATTCATTATTTGACAGATAGAATCTTTCACTACCGCTTCACATCCTTGGACCCCTGTTTTTTAATTACTTTATTGTAGGTATTCTGCAAGGAACGAGTAAATCCTTCTGCCGTCCAATTTAGAAGGTGGAGTGAGATTTTTCTGTAAATTTACCCTATAATTAAATGACAGGTCAACATGCTGATGAAGTAATTTAAAAAGGGAGGTGGAATTCTAGCGTTACCTTCAGCGATTACGGGTACCTTTTAGGAATTTGATTAAGAAAAAAGAATATACTATATTGTTCGAGGAAGTTTCATACCTAGCTAAATAGGTAATGGTAATAACTAGCGTCTGTTTGTGGCAGACTATAAAAATTAATTATTTATACAGTGTTAGAGGGAGAAAAATGGATTTACTTTTATCAATTATATTACTTTTAGTCATGCTTTTAATATCTAATGTGATTAGCCACTATATTCCTTCCATCCCCACCGCTTTAACTCAGATAGCATTGGGGATTTTATTTGCCTTATTTGTCAAGGATTTATCATTTGAATTAAAAACAGAATGGTTTTTACTTCTATTTATAGCCCCGCTTTTGTACAATGATGGCCGCCGGTTTCCAAGAGAGGATCTATGGAAGATGCGCTGGCCTATATTGGCAAATGCCTTTATCCTTGTATTCTTAACGACTATAATAGGCGGTTATTTTATTAACTGGTTAATTCCCAGCATTCCGCTGGCAGCTGCATTTGCTTTAGCGGCTATTCTATCTCCAACGGATCCAGTAGCAGTGAATGGGATTGCCGAGAGAATTTATTTGCCGACCATTATTTTACGTCTAGTTCGGGGAGAATCTTTAATCAATGATGCGTCTGGTTTAATCGCGTTTAATTATGCGATTGCTGCGGTTGTAACGGGCTATTTTTCCCTTCGTGAGGCAACAACGGACTTTATTTATGTTGTCATTGTTGGAGCAATCGCAGGAATTATTCTTGGACTACTAGCGATTCTTATTCGCTATTCGTTAAGAAGGCAAGGCATCCAGGATGTTACATTTTATTCATTGCTTCAGTTTGTAACTCCATTTATAGTTTATATAATTTCAGAAGAAGTACTGCACGCTTCAGGTGTGATTGCCGTGGTAGCTGCTGGTATTATTCATTCCAGTTTAAGTGAGCGAACAGGGATGAAAAGTGCTGAGGAACAAGTAGTTGCTGAAAATATGTGGTCCATTATTCTATTTGTTCTCAATGGTGTGGTTTTCTTATTATTGGGTTTAAGTTTGCCGTCCTCGATGAGAGCAACGGTAGAAAATCCTTTAATCAGCAATTGGCTAGTCCTTGGTTATGTTCTGGCAATTGGATTGGCTATCATGGTCATCAGAATTGTATGGTCGTATTGTTTTTTAAGTATAGGATATTACATAACTAAGCGAAAGGAACAATCAAAGCCTAGCTGGAAAGTAGCTCTTCTGACTGGTTTAACCGGTGTGCGGGGTGCCATTACAATGGCAGGAGTATTGTCTATGCCCTATTTTGTAGCATCGGGAGACTTATTTCCTGAGCGTTCTTTGATTGTATTTATAGCAGGAGGGGTTATCTTATTTACCCTGTTGGCTGCGACTTTTATACTGCCCTTAATCAGTAAAAAATCCATTGAGCCAGAAAATGAGGAGGAAAAAGAATTTCTTGATGCGCAAATGAAATTAAAAATATTGCGGACTGCCATAAAGCGTATTGAAGAAGAAATCGAGCCGGAGAATCAATCGGCCGGGTATGAGCTGATTGGTGAATATAAAAAAATGATTGAACAAATTCGCTACGAAAATAAAGATCTTGAATTTATTAAAGAGTCACAAAAACAAAGGATTGAAGCCCGTTTGGTTGGTTTAAGAGCAGAGAGGCGGTATATCCAAGAGACTGCGGCCAATGGTTCTGTTAGTGAAGAGATTGTGAAAAGACTCGAGAAGTCTTTGGATATCAGAGAAAATTTGCTTACAGAAAATTTCCTCTCTAAAATAACAACATTGCTTGGTCAATTAGTAAGAAAATATAAACAATATAGGCGCAGAAAATCTAAGGATAATGAAAAGGCGGCTGTACTGTTAAATGATATGCGTGATATTCAGATTCAGGCGACGAAATGTGCCATTCAGAAATTAGAAGCGTATGGGGAAGAAACAAATAATCCCCATGTTTCATCTATCATTTATGAGTATCGAAGAATGATTGACAGACTGAAGCAACCGGTTGTTGTCCGATCTAATAATGTAATGATGGATCAGCAAAAAGAGGAATTGCGTTTTAAAGCAATTGAGGCAGAACGTGCTGAGATCCAGCGCATGTATGAAGAGGGACAAATTAACCGTGAACTCGCCCAGGATTTACGCCGCTTTGTCAATTATGTCGAGAGTGTCATGCTTCAGGAGATTGAAGAATAAGCTTGCAGGTTTTCCTGTGAGCTTTTTTTGTTTACTGGTAAGAGGCTAAGGGAAAATGTAGTTGTATACATTTCACATAAAATACAATTTTAGGTAAATATTTTTTATTCTTGGGGTGATAAGATTTAAAGGAATAACCGGAGGAGGCAACCAGTATGAAAGTATTTATGATTGGCGGTACGGGTTTATTGGGGGCAGAAGGAGCAAGGGTATTAATTGAACAAGGGCATGAAGTAGTAACATTATCCCTGCCACCCATCCCTAAAGGCAGTAACCTTCCTGAAGAAATGAAGATTACATTGGGAAATTATTTAACGCTGACAGACGAAGAAATTCGCGAATATTTAACAGGTTGCGATGGGTTTGTTTTTGCAGCAGGTGTAGATGAAAGAATAGAAGCTCCGTCACCAATCTATTCCTTTTTCGAAAAATATAATATTAAGCCATTAGAAAGGCTGTTAAAAATAGCAAAGGAATGTGGAGTGAAACATTCAGTTGTACTAGGATCATATTTTTCTTATTTTAATAGGGAATTACCTGAATATGAATTAACGAACCATCATCCATATATAAGGAGTCGTGTAGATCAGGCTGATATGGCCTTATCCTTCGCTGACGAGAATATGAGTGTGGTAGTCTTAGAGGTACCCTATGTCTTTGGAAGTCAGCCGGGGCGTAAACCTGTTTGGGTTTTCCTTGTAGAACAGATTCGAAATATGAAAGAAGCTGTCCTGTATCCTGTAGGTGGAACAACCATGGTGACTGTGAAGCAAATCGGGGAATGTATCTCAGGTGCCTTATTAAATGGGAAGACCGGTAATTATCCGGTTGGCTATTACAATATGGAATGGAAAGAGATGTTGAGTATTTTCCACAAATACATGGGAACTCCGGACAAAAATATCATAACAATTCCTGCCGCGGATTATACGGAAGCGATGAAGACGAAAGCAGAACAACAAAAAAGTGCCGGAATAGAGCTCGGCTTGGATACGGCTGAATTCGCAAAGATTTTTACGAAAAATCTTTTCATTGATAAAAAGACCATTGTTGATCACTTTGGTGTACAACCGGATGATATTGACAAAGCCATCGGTGAGTCGGTTCAATTGAGTCTAGATATCCTGGAAGGAAAAACACACGTAGTTGATATGAAGGCGGAATAGAGTGAGCTCTTGCTACTTTAGAGAAAAAAGAGACAGGTGAATAGAGGGGGGCGATATTTATTTCCTCCCTCTTTTTTTTGTCATTATATTAATTAATCATTGTTCTAGGTGTTTATAGTAATTTTTTTATATACCAAGCATCCATTGCATTATGATCGGAGCCATCTAGCGGTTTTTCAAGCTGCCGGAAACCTAATTTGGTGTAAA
Source organism: Pradoshia sp. TA40_28 (assembly GCF_059694525.1). Lineage (NCBI taxonomy): Bacteria > Bacillati > Bacillota > Bacilli > Caryophanales > Bacillaceae > Pradoshia > Pradoshia sp. TA40_28. The sequence continues at coordinate 155,287 of NZ_JCATZO010000008.1, read as the reverse complement.
GGAGATTAGCAGTCTTAAGTTTCTTTACTGTTTCTAAGTAACAGTATGTATAATGTTCCATAGCGAATATGAGTGCTATTTCCATCAGTTTTTTTGAGAGACCCAAACCTTGAGCTTCGGGTTTAATATAGAGTTTTTGCAACTCGCAAATATCCGAATTTAGCCCATAGGGAGCAATACCGACACCGCCTACTACCTCATCTTGTTCATTTACCACTACCCAATACTTTGCATTGGATTGTTGCTTGTAAAATTGGGCTAGATTTCCCAGTTGGGGATCAAAATAGGCTGTTCCTGGGATATTTAATTCAAATGATTCCAATGAGCGCTTGATTATTTGTTCCATTGTTCTATTGTCCGTTTCTTTAATTTCACGAATCTGCATAATGAATCCCCCAATTTCCAATCATATATGTATTAGGTTCGAATCATTTCCACTAAAAATGATCCTGTTATAAACATTTTACTAACGAAATACTTATACTCTGATTCTAGTAAATTCTTATGACAGTTGTAAATTAAAAAAAACTCTGACTAAATAAAACGGGATAGAAATAACGACGCTCTAGTAAAAGCCATGAGAAAACAACTCATGGCTTCGGTTCATGGACTTAATGCTGTTTATTTGGAAGTTTTTTGCTTGGACGCCCATAGCCTTGCTTAGCTTGATTCTTTTCTGCTTTTTGTTGCTTTTCATGCAGATGTTCTACATATTCATGGGTAGTTTCTTCTTTCATATACATCCTCCCTTTTTATCGTGCTATCGTTATTTTCTCAAACCTTAATGGAATTCATGCATGCCAAAATAGATTATAATAGAGGAAATGGAAATAAGGTTGATGGAGGAAAGTAAAATGGCTGGTAAAGTAGGATTAGTAATCGGTGCAACCGGGTTAGTTGGGAAGGAACTAGTTACTACGCTTTTGGATTCTCCGGAATTTGCGGAGGTATTTGTATGGGTAAGGACTACCATGGGTATCCAGAATCCAAAGTTTCAGGAGTGTTTTCCGGACTTTGAACAATTGGATCATGAGCCTATACCCGATGAAGTGGATTGTATCTTTTGTTGTTTGGGAACAACCATTAAGAAAGCAAAGACGAAAGAGGCATTTAGGATGGTGGATTACAACTATCCCTTAATGCTGGCAGAGAATGCTAAGAAACATCAGATTCCTCAATTTTTGATCATTTCAGCCATGGGGGCAGACGAATCTTCCCGTGTATTTTACAGCCAGACAAAAGGACAATTGGAGATCGCATTAAAACAGCTTCAATTAAATAGTCTGACCATCTTTAAACCGTCCCTTTTATTGGGTAAAAGGCAGGAATTCAGGTTTGGAGAGGAATTGGCTGCATTTGCTAGCAGAGCATTACCATTTTTATTTAAGGGACCTTTTAAGAGATATAAGCCTATTGAAGGTAGTACCGTTGCAGAAGCCATGTATTTGTATGCGATTCAGGAAAAAAGCGGGGTACATATAATCTCATCCTATGAGATGGAGGAAGTTGTAATGGGTTACCACAAGGGGTAAAAGGCGCGAAAAAATTGTTTAGCCTAACAGATATTTTAATGGGTAGGGTATAATAAAAGATACTATTATTAAACAGGGGTTACAAAATGAAAAACAATGAAGAATTTATCAATCAGCTAGGATTGGAAGATAAAATTACATTAGAGGATATACCAGATATAGATTTATATATGGATCAAGTGATTCAATTGTTCGAGAGCAAATTTAAAATGTCTAAGCGTAATGATGATGAGAAAGTTTTAACAAAAACGATGATTAATAATTATGCTAAGGGAAAAGTGTTTTACCCAATAAAAAACAAAAAATATTCTAAGCGACATTTGATCTTAATCAGCTTTATTTATCAGTTGAAGGGGACTTTGTCTATAAATGACATAAAGACCATTCTTGGTCCTTTGAACACTCAGATCATGGAAGAGGATTTAAACATTGATGCTTTGTATGCGAGCTTTTTGCGCCTGACTGATCAGAATGCTCTTAAATTTAAAGAAGACATTTTAGAGAGTGTAGCTGAGGCAAATGATGAAGGCAGACAATTAGGTGGCGATGTAGAAGGATGCGACATGGAGTATTTTGAAAAATTCCTATTGATCGCTTCACTTTCTCATATGAGCCAATTGTATAAAAAAGCAGCTGAAAATTTAGTGGATGAATTTATAGCCAGTAATAAACCGAAATCATAACAACTTAATATCCTTTTAACTATATAGAGCCAATGCGGATTTGCATTGGCTCCTCTTGTTTATTTTGTTTTAATTTTGCCCTTCCATTGCTTGAAGCCGCCTTCAAGTTGATAAAGATCATGATAGCCTTTTTTATACAGCATTTGGGCAGCACGTGTGCTTCTCATGCCACTTTGACAATAAAGATAAACGGGCTTGTCTTTACGAAGTTCCTTCATTCGCATTTTCAATTGTGTAGAAGGTATGTTGCGGGCACCCAAAATATGTCCGCCCTCAAATTCTTTTTGCTCACGAACATCTATTAACTGTGCTTTTCGATAGCCAGCTTTAAATTCCTCTTGGGACAATGTCGTAACCATTTTTTTGGTGGAAAAATAGCTGTAAACTGAATATCCAATAATTAACACAACCAAAACTATTAAAACAATTAGTGATGTTGGCAATAAAATCCCCACTTTCTCTTTCTGTTCACTTTTCTATTATACAGTCCGTATATTTTTCTGGCAAAAATTTTTTCTGGTAATAGGATAATGATTTTTTTAATAGGAACCACATACTCCAGGGCTATCTATACAGGTTAGTAATAGAGGTTTTTGAATAGCTGAATATCAATCATCTTACTGTAGCTTCATTAGATTAGATGGTATATTTACAAATGACTAAGAAAATGATGGACCTCTCCTGAAAAAAATCTGGTTGAGAAAAAATTAATGTCGAAATTAAAAAAAACGTTGTTATATAAGGCCAAATTAATTTTCAGAATATGCAAGCTTTAGATTTTGCCTGATTAGGTTCAAAAATAGGTAAAAATCAGATTTAATCCCATGTTTTCTTGGTTTTTTATAAGATTTTATTGATTGACATTTTAGGAATAAAATGCTCAAACACTATATGTGGTATGCTTCTCGAAAACAAGAACACTATATGTTGAATTAAAATGTTGCCTATGATAACGTAGAGATATTGAATTTAAGAACAGATATTGAATTTAGAACTAAACAAGAACAGGTAAAAATACGAGATTATATTATTGGTTGAAGGGGAGATCGAATTGTCTACAGTTACAAATCGCAAGTTGTCTATTAATGTCGAAAGATTAAATAAAGATATCGCTCAATTTCCGCAAGTATTTCCAATTACTCCAGACATGAATAAGACGTATAAGGGTGTTTCAAGGCTTGTGATGATAGATCGTTATTCCTTCAAAGACACTGAAAAGGTTACACTTACTGATGGAGATTTTGTAGTACTAACGATTAAAGAAGATCCTAAGTTTCCCGCACGTGGTCTTGGCTATATCCAACATATAGATTGGGAAGCGAAGAAAGCACATGTATTGGTTGAAGAAGAATTCCGTTCTTCCTTGGACAAGCATGATGAAATTAAAACTGGTTTAATTTGTAAATCATTGGACGTAATTGAAAAACCGCTTGAAATTTATTATGAACAGATTGCTAAACGTAATGCACGCGGTTTGGCACAAGTTGAAAAAAGTGAAGAAAAACGTAAGGAATGGTTTGATAAATTCTATAATGAATTGGTCCAAACAAATTTCATTCCAGCAGGACGTGTTCTTTATGGTGCGGGCTCCGAAACAGAAGTAACCTATTTTAACTGCTATGTTATGCCATTTATCAATGATAGCCGTGAAGGAATTTCTGAGCACCGCAAACAAGTAATGGAAATCATGAGTCGCGGAGGCGGTGTCGGAACAAACGGTTCTACCCTGCGTCCAAGAAATACGCTGGCTCGTGGTGTAAATGGTAAATCCTCCGGAGCCGTTTCCTGGCTCGATGATATAGCAAAATTAACTCATTTAGTTGAACAGGGCGGTTCCCGCCGAGGCGCCCAAATGATTATGCTATCTGATTGGCATCCAGACATCGTTGAATTTATCATTTCAAAAATGCAAAATCCAAAAATTTTGCGTTTCCTAATGGAAGTCAGCAAGGATGAAGAAATTCGTAAACATGCATCTGAAAAATTGAAGTTTACTCCATTAACGATGCAAGAAGAAGCTATGTATCAGGGCATTTTAAACTACAAATCTATCCCGGGTTATGGTGGATTTAATGAATCAATCATTAAGGAAGCAGAAGCGAAACTTGCTGCTGGTGGAAATGACGCCGTTCATAATCCTGACTTCTTAACAGGGGCCAATATATCTGTGTGTTTAACCAAAGAATTTATGGATGCCGTTGAAAATGATGCGGAATATGAACTTCGTTTCCCAGATGTAGAGTCTTATAGTAAAGAAGAAATGAAAGCCTATAACGAAAAATGGGCAGACTGCGGCGATGTGCGTGAATGGGAAAAACTTGGATATGCTGTTCGAGTATACCGTAAAATTAAAGCGCGCGAACTTTGGAATTTAATAAATATCTGCGCGACTTATTCTGCAGAGCCGGGCATATTCTTTATAGATAATGCAAATGATATGACAAATGCCAAAGCATATGGCCAAAAAGTCGTGGCGACAAATCCTTGCGGAGAACAACCATTGGCACCATATTCTGTATGTAACTTGGCCGCTGTAAACCTGGCTGAAATGACAGATAAAGATCGTAAACAAGTTGATATGGAAAAGCTGCAGCAAACAGTAAAAGTCGGCGTACGTATGCAGGATAATGTCATTAATGCGACTCCATACTTCCTTGAGGCCAATAAAAAACAGGCATTGGGAGAAAGACGCGTAGGCCTTGGAGTAATGGGTCTTCATGATATGCTTATTTATTGTGAAAAAGAATATGGATCTGAAGAAGGAAATAAACTGATAGATTCTGTGTTTGAGGCAATTGCGACAGCAGCATATGAGGAATCCATTGAGATTGCGAAAGAAAAAGGCAGCTTCCCATTCTTAATTGGCGAATCTGAGGAAGAAACAAAAGAATTACGTACTCGATTTGTTCAGACTGGTTATATGAAAAAAATGCCTGAACATATTCGTGAAGGTATCATGAAATATGGAATCCGCAACTCCCACTTATTAACCGTCGCTCCTACTGGAAGCACGGGAACAATGGTTGGCGTTTCGACTGGACTTGAGCCATACTTCTCATTCACTTATTTCAGAAGTGGACGTCTTGGTAAATTTATTGAGGTAAAAGCAGATATTGTGGAAGAATATCTACGCCGCAATCCTGAGGCAGACAGCAATAATCTTCCATCTTGGTTTATTTCTGCAATGGACTTAACACCTGAGAAACATGCTGATGTACAATGCATCATCCAGCGTTGGATCGATAGTTCTATCAGTAAAACAGTAAATGCTCCAAAAGGATATACGGTTGAGCAGGTCGAGAGAGTCTACGAACGTCTATACAAAGGCGGAGCCAAAGGTGGTACGGTTTATGTAGATGGAAGCCGTGATACGCAAGTATTGACCTTGAAAGGCGCTGAAGCAGATACAGATCAATCAACTCAACCGAAACATACAAAACAGCATGTTGTTCTAGTTGATACAATTGATGCGCTCGAATCAACAAGCGTAACAATTGGCAGCGAAGTAGGAAATACATGCCCGGTTTGCCGTCAAGGGAAAGTAGAAGAGCTTGGTGGCTGCAACACATGTACGAACTGTGGTGCTCAGCTTAAATGTGGATTGTAAGTTAACTGTTTATAAAAGCATGTAGAGTTGAATTTAACCGTTTAGCCCCTATAGATTCTATAGGGGTGTTTTTTATGTCAATAAGTAAAAGAACATATAAAACAAAATAAGTGAATGGAACCTATGTTAAAGGTGATATGCAGGTTAAAACAGGCTTTAGAGTCTAGACTTTTTAAAAAATGTCGCCATTCATATGTTAAAAAGGAATAAAATTGAAACTTATTAAGTATTTTTAAATAGGACTGGTTTTAAAGGTGTTAATTTCTAAATCCTAAGGGGATTGCTCTGGATTTCTCCGGGAGTTCTAAAGGAGGATTGGTACAGGCAGGATAAAAAATATATTTTGTGGAATCAGAATTTAAATACCCTAAATATGGTAGTACGTTCATAAAGTGAGTGCGTTTTATATGTCTTGTTATTTTATAAAGGGGGAAACTAAATGCGTCGTTTAGAAGGTAAAGTAGCTATTGTAACAGGTGGGGCTTCGGGAATTGGAGCGGAAACCGTACGTACATTAGCAAAGCATGGTGCGAGTGTGATCGTGGCTGATTTTAATGAAGCAGGAGCAAAAGAAATGGCAGACAGCATCGTAGCAGAAGGCGATGTTGCTTCACATGTGTTTGTAAATGCAACAGTCGAAGAAAGCGTCAAAAGCATGGTGGATTATGCCGTTCAGACGTATGGCAGATTAGATATTTTACATAATAATGCAGGTGGTTCGAAACCAACCGATGGTGATATAGCAAGCATGACACAAGAAACATGGGATTTTGCAATGGGCCTTAATTTGACCGCCGTCCTATGGGGATGCAAATATGGTGTGTTAGCTATGCGTGAAAGTGGTGGCGGCAGTATTATTAATACCGCTTCGATGTCAGGTCTTTTAGGAGACCATACTTATAGTGCGTATGGGATAGCTAAAGCGGGTGTAGTGAATTTAACCAAATATGTAGCAACTCAAGAAGGGGGGAATAATATTCGTTGCAATGCCATTGCGCCAAGTGTAGTTGAAACACCTGCTACACAAACAGCTTTTAGTGACGAAGTGCGTGCAGCTTATTTGAAAACAAATGCTGTTCCACGCTTAGGATCCCCGTCTGATATTGCCAATGCGGTTCTTTACTTGGCAAGTGATGAGTCAGGTTATATGACAGGTCATACGATGTATTTAGATGGCGGATGCATGGCACATCAACCTACCTTGTTCTAGACGAAAATTAGGAGCATTTTGAGTTTAAGACAAAACTTTTCAAAAGATAAAGCATCCTGCCAATATATCTATTGAGGTTTCTTCTTTTGTTATTTCAAGATGTTCAGGTGATCAGTGGGATTAGGAAAATCTTTTATTATTCAATAGAATAAGTTTGTATAGCAAAAAGGTAAGAACAAACTTTATTCCAAATATCTATATTATTGGAAGTTGGATGGCAATGATTGACGCCATCCTTTTTTTCATTTTTGTACATACTAGCTTTAAAGTAGGTGAAAAAATGAAACCATTTATTCCTCAATTAGTTTATTTTGAACCAAAAGCATTGGAATATCCTTTGGGAAAGGCACTATATGAAAAATTTCAGAGCCTGCCTGTTGAGATTAGACAAACAACTTCCCATAATCAAATTCGGGATTTACCGGGTGATAATGAATTACAAAAATATCGAATCGCCAAATCTACCATGGTGGTTGGATTAAGAAAAACACTGAAATTTGATACATCAAAGCCATCTGCGGAGTATGCCATACCGCTTGCTACAGGGTGTATGGGACATTGTCATTACTGTTATTTACAAACGACGCTTGGCAGCAAGCCTTATATCAGGGTTTATGTGAATCTAGAAGAAATATTTGATCAAGCAAGTAAATATATGGAACAAAGAGCGCCTGAGATCACTCGATTTGAAGCTGCATGTACATCTGACATAGTAGGAATTGACCATCTCACACATTCCTTGAAAGAAACGATTAATTTTATTGGTGGCACTGAATATGGAAGATTACGTTTTGTAACAAAATTTCATCATGTCGACCATTTACTTGATGCAAGGCATAATGGGAAAACAAGTTTTCGATTTTCCATAAACTCGCGTTATGTGATAAAGAATTTTGAGCCGGGAACTTCTTCGTTTGATGAACGGCTGGAGGCAGCGCGAAAAGTTGCCGGAGCTGGTTACCATCTTGGTTTTATTGTGGCGCCAATCTATATGCACGAGGATTGGGAAGATGGCTATTATGAATTATTTGAACGATTAAAGCATTCACTAGGTGATGAGTTATCAATGAAGAATATTAGTTTTGAACTCATCCAACACCGCTTTACGAAACCAGCGAAAAAAGTTATACAGGCTCGATATCCTAAAACTAAGCTTGAAATGGATGAAACCAAGCGGAAATATAAGTGGGGGAAATACGGCATAGGAAAGTATGTATATCCTGATGAAGAGGCAAATGCTTTAAAAACCCACATTCAAAACTCAATCTATGAGTTTTTTCCGAATGCAGAAATTCAATACTTTACCTAATATGTTCTAAAATTCTCTCCCTCGGCTTAGTAATGTGTAAAGACGATAAATCCGAGGGAGGGGTTTATTTGTTGTTTATAGATGGAGTTTTTTCCGGTGGAGGTATAAAAGGATTTGCGTTAATTGGTGCCGTTATAGAGTTAGAAGAGCGGGGATATAAATTCAAAAGGATGGCGGGAACAAGTGCAGGAGCAATCATCGCGGGGTTTATCGCCGCTGGGTATTCAGGACGTGAAATTGAGAAAATTATGGAAAGTGTGAAACTAACGAAGCTATTGGAATCGAATAAAAGGAAATGGTTTCCGCTTGCCAGGTGGCTTAAATTATATTGGAGTATGGGAATCTACAAAGGAGACGGTCTGGAGTTGTGGATTAAGGAAGTATTGGAAAAAAAGAATATCAGAACATTTGGAGACCTTCCTGATAAGCAATTGAGGATTATTGCTTCAGATCTAACTAATGCAAGATTGATGGTTCTACCAGATGATCTGCCTAATTACAATATAGATCCCAATCAATTTTCAGTTGCGAGAGCAATCCGTATGAGCTGCTCTGTTCCTTTTTTCTTTCAACCGATTGTATTGCAAACGGTTGGAGAGAAAAAAATTGTAGTAGATGGAGGCGTCTTAAGTAATTTTCCGATTTGGCTATTCGATCAGGAAAACGTCATTCCAGAAAGGCCAGTGTTAGGATTAAGGCTTGTACCTGAAAATCAACAAACATTAGTTCAAGAACGTAAGATTGATAATGCGATTGAACTTTTCACATCCTTATTTGAAACGATGAGAAATGCGCATGATTCCAGATATATATCCAGAAAATTTGTGAGTAATATTATGTTTATTCCGATAAAAGAAACAGGATTTTTAGAATTTTCTTTGTCGGATGAACAAAGAATAAAGTTAATTGAACAAGGAAGTAAAGCGGCCACTCACTTCTTGAAAGACTGGGTATATCGGATAAAATAATGACAATTCGTAGCACCTGCAAACTGGCAGGGTGCTTTTTTTGTCCTCAAAAGGAGTGAGTCTGATATTTAGAATAGAATAGGGTATGCTGATATAATAATTTTTAAATTGAATGATAGGATAAGAATCAGCTATTTTTCAAGTAATATACTTTTATTGTCATACTTTTCTACTAATTAGGGCTTATTTAGTAGGGCATTATTCATATTTTTTTTAACTTTATAATCTTTTACAATAATGATATTGATAATCATTATCAGTTGATATATGATAATAATCAACTGATAGTTGAAAGGACGTTGTATGAATGAAAAGGATTTCATTGTTACTCATATCATTAATTCTTTTGCTTGCTGGCTGTTCTGGTGACGATTCTTCATCGAATAATCATACAGATTCAAAGGAAGCTGAAGATCATAAAGTTGTTAAGATTGCGTGGGCAGATAGCGGTTTCCCATCTCCCTTCACATTCACATCGAATGGACCCGGAGGTTATTTACGCAGCAGCTTTATTTTCGATTCACTTACATGGAAAGATGAGACTGGTGTAATTCCATGGCTGGCTTCATCCTGGGAAATATCTGAAGATCGTTTAACGTATACGTTTAATCTAGAAGAAAATGTACATTTTCATGATGGGGAATCATTAACCGCGGATGACGTGATATTTTCATATAACTACTTTAAAAAACATGCCTTCCAATGGAATGCAGATATGTCCAAAATAGCTTCTCTTAAGAAAATTTCTGACCATCAAGTTGCGATTACGTTAACGGAGGAATATTCCCCATTTATAACTGAAATCGCTGGTATTCTACCAATTCTTCCAGAACATATCTGGTCGGAAGTTGAAAATCCAATGGAATATACAGAAGATGATGCATTAATAGGGACAGGTCCCTATATTCTTGATAGCTATAAAAGCTCTACAGGGAATTATCGTTACGTAGCTTATGATGATTATTTTAAAGGTGATGTAACAGTTGATGAAGTTCAATATTTAAACGTAGAGAATAAAATGCTATCCCTGCAAAAGGGTGAAATTACCGGTGGCATGACCTTTAATTACACCGAAGTGAAGCAGATGGAAGACCAGGGATATAAAGCGCTTCAAAGTACTCCGACTGGCAGCGCTGTCCGAATCGTATTCAATTTGGATAATGAACAATTAAGTGATAAAAGGCTCCGACAATCCATCGCCTATGCACTTAATCGCGGGGAAATAGCAGAAAAAGTATTAGGGAATTCCGATACTTTAAGTGGCAGTGGTGGTGTGATTCCTCCAGATTCGGAATGGTTTAATGAAGATGTAAAACAATATGACTATAATGTGGATCGAGCAAATAAGATGCTGGATTCTCTGGGATACGAAGAAAACAAAGAAGGTGTTCGGGAAGAGTTGAGTATGAAAATTTTGGTATCTACTACACCTCAGGAAGCCGAGTTAATGAAATCGATGCTGGCAGACGTAGGGATTAAATTAGATATTGAAACAGTGGACACAGCTACTTTTACAACTGCTATGAGTGAGGGCAAATATGATATGGCTATTACAGGACATATCGGATTAAGCGGGGACCCAGATTTCCTTCGTCTATGGTTCTCAGGTCAGGCAAGTAATGCTTATGCAGGCAATGCAGTATTCAATCATGAAGAATTTAACAAACTGGATTCCTTACAATTGTCCCAAGACGGAAAAGAGCGTAAAGAAACCGTAGATTCGATGCAGGATATTTTAGCTGAAGAGCTGCCGACATTAGTTCTCTACCATCGTCCATTCTATTTTGTGTATGATGCCAACGTATTTGATGGCTGGTTTAACACATATGGTGGGATATCGGACGGTATACCATTGACAGATAACAAGGCAGCGTTTATTGATTATGATTAAAATTTTTAAGCTGTATGGTTCGATCCTGCTTATATTGATCCTGTTAAATTTCTGTCTCCCTCGGCTTATGCCAGGAGGCCCTCTTGAATACTTGGAGGGTCAGGAAAGTGGTGCAACCTTAACAGAGCAACAAAAAAATACAATGATTGACTATTATGGCTTAAATGATTCAATGGCTGAACAATTTATAGATTATATAGTTGGTATTGTTCAGCTTGATTTTGGCTATTCCTATACGTATAAAATGCCTGTTACGGATATCATAACGGGTCATATATCATACACACTATGGATTGTGGGGATTTCTTCTATTCTATCAATTTTGATTGGAGTAACTTTAGGATTACTATCGGGCTGGGTTCATCATCAGAAAGGCGATAAATCATTAATGTCCACTATGCTGGCAATAGGAGCAATACCAGAATTTTTATTTGGAATGCTTTTGCTGATCGTGTTTGCTGTGACGTTTGATGTCCTTCCTATGAGTGGAGCCCATACACCATTTTTAGATAGTGAATCCGGGTGGGCTAAGGCGGCTGATACAATACGTCATGCCATTTTACCAATTGTCACACTTACAGCAGTAAATATGACAAGAATTTATTTTCTTGTTCGCAATGAAACCATTCAGGTAGCTTCTGCCCCTTTCATCGAATTTGCCAAGATGAAAGGCGTCAAGGAGTTCAGATTAATTTACAAACATACCTTTAAAAATGTTTTAATACCGATTTTTACACTTATTATGATTAGAATTGGCTTTACCTTTACAGGAGCAATCTTTGTAGAAACATTATTCTCTTATCCTGGTATTGGGCAATTATTAAAGGAGTCAATCCTATCACGTGATTACCCATTGATGCATGGGCTGTTTTTACTATTTGCTTTCATGATCTTGCTTTGCAATGCGTTGGCTGATGCTCTTTATCCAAAATTAGATCCGCGAGTCAAAGGGGGAGATTATGTTGAAAAGCCTGTATAAGCTCCCCTTAGTATGTTTAGCCTTTGTTGCATTACTGGCATTCCTTGGACCCTTATTTTCACCCTATTCTGCCATAGATTATAGCGGTGGGATGTTTGAAAAGCCCTCAGCTCATCATTGGCTGGGGACGAATCGATTAGGCCAGGATATAGCCAGCCAATTAGTATATGGTACACGCACGAGTGTCTTAATTGGACTTTGTATTGCTCTGTGTTCCACGGCATTAAGTGTATTGCTGGGACTGGCAGCAGGGTATTTACCAAAAGTCGACAAGTTCATTAATGGATTGGCTAATATCCTATTAGTTCTTCCCAATCTGCTCTTGATTTTATTGGTTGTCGCGTTTACAGGTGCCGGTGTTGTTCAGCTTGTTGTCATTTTAAGCTTATTATCATGGCCAGGCTATATGAGAATTATCCGTTCCTCTGTGTTGACGTTAAAAGAAAGAGAATTTGTAAAAGCATCAGCTTTATTTGGCGGCAGTTCTTTTTATGTGTTGAAATCTCATATTCTGCCACAATTGCAGCCTATCATTAAAACAAAATTCATCATGACGTTTCAATCTGCTGTTCTAACAGAAGCGGGTCTAGCGTTCTTAGGTTTGGGTGATCCGAATGTGATATCGTGGGGCAGCATGTTGAATTCAGCCTTTTCACAGACATCTATTTTCTTAACCGGTCAATGGACTTGGATTGTTTTGCCGCCAGTGGTTATGCTGCTCATCACAACGGTTTCACTTGCTTTTTTATTAGAAGAGAAGCAGAAAAACCCACACAAAGCGAAAAAACATAGAGTACCTTTAGCTACTGTTGAGAAGTCTCAAGATTTATCCTGTCATTTGGAGTCTGTTTCATATGATGAGAAAACAATTGTTGAGAATATCGACTTTACGATTAAAAGAGGAGAGATTGTCAGTTTAATCGGTCCGTCCGGCAGTGGAAAAACAACGATAGCCCGGGCCTGTTACGGCTTATTGCCGGCGCAGAACTGGAAGGGTGATGTTACGTATGACGGCGAGTCGGTTAAGAACGAAGACTTTAAGGAAAAGCATTACTGGAAGACATGTTCATTTATCTATCAGGATGCCAGAGCGGCTTTTAATCCTGTTTTGAAATTAAGAGAACAGTTTCTAGAAACCGGTATAAGCCTTGAACAAGCTGAAAAAAGTCTAGAAGAAGTCGCTTTGAATAAGGACATTTTGAATAAATATCCGCATGAATGTTCTGGAGGCATGTTGAGCCGGGCTTTAATCGCGCTCTCTTTAGTACATAAACCTGCGTTTGTGATAGCGGATGAATGCACAAGTGCATTGGACCCCATATTGAAAAAGGAAATAGTGGAACTCTTGGAGGATCAAGTTCGATCACATGGAATCAGTCTATTATTTATCACGCATGATTTGGATGTGGCCTATGCAATTTCGGATCGGATTTTTAGTTTAGCTGATAAAAAGCTCATGAAGGAAGTGCAATAGATGTTAAGGGTTCATGATGTAAATAAAAGCTACCAGAATCAAACAGTGCTTAAGGAAGTTAATTTTGAGATTTTGTGCAATGAATTCGTGTGTTTAATTGGAGAATCAGGATCCGGTAAATCTACAACCGCTGAAATTATCATGGGAATTCAGTTACCGACAAGCGGAGTGGTTGAAAAGGAACATTGTTGCACGATCCAATACATTTATCAAAACCCTGAACGGTCCTTTAATCCCTATTGGACAATGGGGAAAAGTTTAATGGAGCCGCTTATTCTTAAAAAAGAAAAACCAGAATCAATCAAACAGAAAATAGAAGAATTAATGGGAAAAGCAGATTTACCGATGGATTTATTAGCGAAAAAACCAAGTCAATGTTCCGGAGGGCAAAAACAACGGTTGGCTATAATAAGAGCATTATTAATGAATCCTAAGCTTTTAATAGCCGATGAAATCACCTCGGCACTTGATCCACAATCAGAAAAGCTAATCATTAATCTTTTAAAGAAATTTCAGATGGAATTTCATATGTCTGTTTTATATATTACGCACCGAATTCAGTCGGTCAGTAATATAGCAGATCGAATGATGGTGCTTGAAGAAGGAACAATTGTAGAAAGTGGACCTGCGTCCCAAATACTATACCACTCCAAACACCCATATACGAAAAAACTAGTAGAAGCCTGCTTCTACTTTGAAAATAGGACAAACAAAAAGCTGAGGGGCCTTGGGTAGGAGCGAGCAGCTACCTTATGTCCCGAACTCCTAGGCCCCGAAGCTGGATTAAACAAAAAGCTGAGACGACTGAGTTAAGGGACGAAAACTAAGAACGCCACATCGTGTGGCAACGTCTTCGTGACCTACATCCTGTAGGCCTGAGAAGAGCATAAGACGAATACTCGAAGGGAAAGTATTAAGGATCAAAGACTAAGAACGCCACGTCATGTTGCAACGTCTTTGTGATCAACGTCCTGTTGCCCTCCGAAGAGTATTTGCTTATGACTCGAACTCCTAGGAGTCGAAGCTGGATTATACAAAAAGCTGAAACGACTGCCCAGCTCCGACAAGCATAAGAGGAGGCACGTAGGGAGGCGTTCTTCCCTCCTGCAGTGGCTACACTTATGTCTCGAGGAGTTAGGAGTTGAAGCTAGATTAACTAAAAAGCTGAAACGGCTTGCTCAGAAGTGAGGAGCATAAGACAGAGGCTCGAAGGGGGTGTTCTTTCCCCTCAGAGACTATGCTTATGTCCTGAGTTTCTAGCCGTTGAAGCTAGATTAAACAGGAGGAGAAATCAATGGAAATTAACATCTTGGAGTTATGTCCGAATCATGCGTTTGGTTATAACACCGAATTATCATCCGGACCACATACTAAAATAGCGGAATACGAGTTTGCTAACATTCTATTAGATTCATATGATGTCTTGGTTGTTACGGATTTTGCAGATCAGGAATATTTGTATAAACATAAAGAAAAAATTGAGCAATTCTTAAATGATGGAAAGGTTGTTGTCTTTTGTGGACACTTGTTTAGAAAATGGCTGCCAGGGTGTATGCCAATGATGCCCAAAAAGATCCGCGGGCATCAGGATTACCTCGTAAAGGTACCTGAAAATTCACCTATTTTTAAAGGTGTGAGTGTAGAAGATATGGTTTATACGAAGGGGGTTGCCGGGTTCTTTGCAAGAGGTTATTATTTACCTCCGAAAAATGCGGAAATTTGCCTAACCTTTACAGATGGAAAGGTCATTACGTATATTGATCGTGAAACAACGAACGGGACAGTTATTGTACATGCTGGCCGGAATTTATTTGGATATGAACAACGGAAAAACACAACTAATCGGATTACTTCTCAATTTATCGAGGTTCTAAAGAAAGAAGTAGGAGGAGGTGAAGCATAATGAGAAAAATAGCAGTGATTTACGGTGGACATGCCCCCCATTATAGAACATTTCATGAACCGAAATATGCGCAGTTTATCGATTCTCTTATTTATCAAAGAGAATTAAAAGATACTGATCTAACTGGATTCGATGTACTGATCATTCCCTCCCAATTAAATGGTCAAATACTGCTTGATAATAAAGATAAATTTTATGAATTTGCCAATCAAGGCGGCATCATAGTAGCAATGGGTCCACAACCATGGGAATGGCTTCCGCAACAAAAATGGGAAGAACGCCCAACAAATTTCTGGTGGTGGCTTGAGGAGAATGCTAGCAGTGGCTTAGTTACTAAAAATGATCATCATGAATTTTTTAATTATATTACGTTGGAGGATTCAACATGGCATCAACATGGAGTATTTTGGCCGCCTGAGCATGCAACGACTCTTATCGCTACAGAAGATGGAGGTTCCGTGCTATACATTGATGAAAAATCAACGAAAGGTACCTGGATTATTACGACACTCGATCCAGACTATCATTATGGCTCCTATTTTATGCCGGCAACCGAACGATTTTTAGATGGTCTTTTTCCTTGGTTATACCGTGGGGAATTTAAAAAAGCGTAATATCATCCTTATTAATAGACCAAATATCCACAAATAGGGTCATCCTATTTACGTATTTTATTCAATAAATAAGATCATTCATATCTACAGATAACGATACAAAAATAAAAAACCGTGCTCTTTAAAAAAGGGCGCGGTTTTTTTTCCTTGTTTTCTTGCCTTCTATGACAGTCAGTTTGACATCTGACTTTTTCTTAGGTCTGTTAATCCGTTGTTCTTTAGAAATAACGGTTAATCCGTGTCGATTATGTCTGCTTCTTTTTGTTTTGATCATTTCGTGTTTACGTTTGTTTTTCGCTGTTTTTCGGGCTGCCTTGCTATATGCCTGATACTCTCCGCCCGAGTTAACTTTCCTGAATCGTGTAAAAATAAAATACATTAAACCAACAACAACGACTCCAATGAGGACATTTTTAATAAGTTGGAACGGATCATTTATTAAGCTGGAAATTAGCCCCAAAGCTGCGAAACCAAGAAGGATATAAACAAAAATCATCGATTTCTTATGATTCACAGAAAGCACCTCCTTTAAGAGTATCATTGGCATATTTAGGAAAAAATAAACAATCAGAAAAAGTTTATTTTTCCTTATAATATTCTTTACACTATTTTTTCTTCTATTAAACCTTGTTTATAGCTATTTTCCGTATCTAGCATTTTGTTAAAGGAAGCGATTGCGACTTCAATTTGTTCATCATTAGGTTCTTTAGTTGTTAGTAACTGAAGCCATAGTCCGGGATAACCTAAAAAGCGTAAAACAGGAAGGTTACGGACTTTATTCGTTAACTGCAATACTTCAAAAGAAAGGCCGAGAACGACTGGAATTAAGGCAATCCGGTTTAAAATACGGATATAAAGTACATCTGAAGGAACAAACATATAGACAAACACACCAACAAACACGGTGAACAATATAAAACTGCTTCCGCATCGATAATGCAGTCTAGAAGCGTTACGAACATTCTCGACTGTTAGCTCCTTGTTGCTTTCAAATGCATTGATAACTTTATGTTCAGCCCCATGGTATTGAAAAACTCTTTTTACGAGTGGAGTCAAGGATACAATATAAATATATAGGAGCAATAATGTGAGTTTGAAAAATCCTTCCAATAATACTTGGACTGTTTCTCCGGGAGCTATGCTCTTAAAGATGACAGCCAAAAATATTGGTACTACAGTAAAAATTAATTTACTAAGAATAAAGGATAAAATCCCGATGCCTGCAACACCTAGAATCAGTCCCAGTTTGGATGTTTCTTCTTCTTGGATCGTATGGTCATCTGCTGGGTCAACATCGTATCGATCTGTTGAGAAAGATAAATGTTTGGAGCCGACAGCACTGGATTCCAATAAGGCCACAATTCCACGCAGAAACGGAATTTTTTTTAATTTTATCAGTAGGGGATGGCTGGTTTTTGGCAGTGCATAGGATTCTAGTGATCCATCTTTTCGCTTAATGGTCGTTACGGTACAATGTTTGCCGCCAAACATAACACCTTCCACTACAGCCTGTCCGCCGTAGATTGGCTTGTTATCCAATTTTTTCATCACTCCATAATAGTTAAGTTATATTTGATATCTATTCTACAGAATTTTTCTCGTTTTCACTAGTGATTGTTTCCATTTCTCTTATGAACTTTGCCTGTTTGGCACATACTAACACTTATGAGGTGATTGGAATATGGAAACAGCGGAAGAAAAGCTAAAAAAGCCGATGGGCTATTATGGTGTCATTAATTCAGTTGGATTTTTTGGAGGACTGCTTTGGGGTGTAATATTTCAAATCTGTCACTATTTTCATTTTACAGAAATAGGGCCAACCTTCCTACTTCGTACATGGGTGAAAGCGGATTTCGTAAAAGGGTGGATGGGAGTAGTGCTATCAATATTATGCCTATGTATTATTTCTATCATTTTTGCCTATGTCTACTCTTTTATTTTTCGTAAACTGACTTCTTATTGGATTGGGATCATCTATGGGATTGTGCTTTGGGCGATTGCTTTTCTAGTTTTAAGGCCTTTATTTCCAGGGATGAAAACGGTTTGGGAACTATCTAAAGATACAATTACGACGACACTATGCATTTTCATTTTATATGGACTCTTTGTTGGATATTCAATCAGTTTTGAATATCATGAAAGGGATTTGGAAGCCAAGGAAGGAAAGAAAGAAAAAGTCGAACCAGTTCAGTAATTCTATAGAGGTATTTTTCACTCTTGTGTTAAAATTGTTAATATCACTTTAAAACACGGGAGCCTCGGTTATGGATAAACAAATTTATTTAATCAACGGTCCAAATTTAAATTATCTGGGCAAGCGAGAGCCCGAGATTTATGGCAAAACAACTCTGACAGAATTGGAAGAGTGGTTATCGAATCAGTCCGTAAAGCTCGGAGCTCGACTGGTATGCTTCCAATCTAATTATGAGGGAGCTATTATTGATAGACTATACGAAGCAGATGAAAACTCGGCTATGGGGATTATTTTAAATCCGGGAGCATTTACACATTATAGTTATGCTATTCGAGATGCGATAGCCTCTATTTCAGTTCCAGTGATAGAAGTACATATTTCAAATGTCCATGCCAGAGAATCTTTTCGTCATCAATCCGTTACTGCCCCTGTGACAAAGGGTCAAATTGTAGGACTTGGACTGAATGGCTATGAATTGGCGCTGCGTGCTTTATTGACTACTTAATGAAAAGGGAGAGGTCTAATCAATGGAAAAAATTCAGAGATTGCGTGAAAGATTAAGTCAGGAAAATATAGATGCTATCATCATTACAAATCCATATAACCGTAGATATATCTCTAATTTCACTGGTACTGCGGGTGTAGTTGTTATCTCGCAAAGTGCTGCAAAGTTTATTACTGATTTTAGATATATGGAACAAGCGAGCAAACAAGCGATTGGTTATGAGATTGTCAAACACAGCGGACCGATTCAAAATGAAGTGGCGGCCCAATTAAAAGAAATGGGTGCTAAAAGAATAGGATTTGAACAGGATGATCTTACTTTCTCTACCTATAAATCATATGAATCCATTGTAGAAGGTGAACTGATCCCCTTATCAAATGTTGTTGAAAAATTGCGCTTGATTAAGACACCACAAGAGATTAAGATATTAAAGGAAGCAGCAGACATAGCAGATGCTGCATTTAAACATATTATTGAGTATATTCGTCCAGGTTTAACGGAAATAGAAGTATCGAATGAATTAGAATTCTTTATGCGTAAAGCAGGGGCTACTTCATCATCATTTGATATCATTGTCGCTTCTGGTGCACGTTCGGCATTGCCGCACGGTGTTGCAACGGAAAAAGTAATAGAAAACGGCGATTTTGTCACAATGGATTACGGTGCCCTTTATAATGGGTATATATCCGATATTACACGTACAGTGGCGGTCGGTGATCCAACTGATGAATTAAAGAAAATCTATGATGTTACCCTGGAAGCTCAGTTATATGCAATGGAGCATATTAAACCGGGTATGACAGGTCGCGAAGCAGATGCTCTTGCTAGAGATATCATAGCTGCCAATGGATATGGAGAATATTTCGGTCATTCCCTTGGACATGGGATTGGACTAGAAGTGCACGAAGGTCCTGGGCTTTCTGCTAAATCTGATATTATTTTAGAAAAAGGCATGACTATCACTTGTGAACCTGGTATTTATTTACCTGGAGTTGGAGGAGTAAGAATAGAGGATGATCTCCTGATTACGGAGGATTCCAACGAAACCTTTACTCATTCAACAAAAGATTTACTTATTTTATAAGGCTGTAGGAGGCTATATTGTATGATTTCTGTTAATGATTTTAAAACTGGTTTAACAATCGAAGTAGATGGCGGTATCTGGCAAGTAATTGAATTCCAACACGTAAAACCAGGTAAAGGAGCTGCGTTTGTACGTTCTAAATTACGTAACCTTCGTACAGGTGCAATCCAGGAGAAAACGTTCCGTGCCGGTGAAAAAGTTGCCAAAGCACATATCGAAAATCGTAAAATGCAATACTTATATGCGAGCGGTGATAATCATGTGTTTATGGATAATGAAACATATGACCAAATCGAATTATCATCTAAGCAAATCGAATACGAATTGAAATTCTTGAAAGAAAACATGGAAGTGTCTATCATGATGTTCCAAACAGAAACACTTGGTGTTCAACTTCCAACAACAGTTACATTGGTAGTAACTGAAACAGAACCAGGTATCAAAGGTGACACAGCTTCAGGCGGAACAAAGCCAGCTACTGTGGAAACTGGCCTGACGGTTCAAGTTCCTTTCTTTGTTAATGAAGGTGACAAATTAATCATTAATACTTCTGATGCTTCTTACGTATCAAGAGGATAATAGGTAGGTTTAAAACTCCCGGAGAACTGTCCGGGAGTTTTTTTGTCTTCCTACAAATAGAATTAGCTTCTTGATCCATCCTTTTAAAGGTACCACTCTTTCTCATATCCCCATTTTACAAACTCGGTCATACCTCTTCCATCTCGATTCAGTTTTAATCAAGCATTTTTTTTAAGAGATTCAGTTGAAGATTACGTATAAATAGCCATCTTTTTTGTTTGGATGATGTCATAAATGGCCTGTCCATGAATACATTTTAAATAATGACAGACCAGGCGAGGGAGAGATATGGATTCTATTATTGAATTATTACCTCCGACTATAGGTGCTCAGTTAAAAGAAATAGTCATTAAGCCGGAGGATATAGAAGAAATTAGAATAAGAGTTGGAAGGCCGCTTGAAGTGATGTCAGGTAAAGATATCAGGTATGGACAAAAGCCTGTGTTAAGGGAAGAGGCAGATTTATTTCTTAATAAAGTCAGTCAGTACTCCTTTTATATGCTCGAGGAAGAATTAAAGCGCGGTTATATTACGGTTGAGGGAGGACATCGTGTTGGTCTGGCCGGGAGAGTCATTCTGGAAAATGGCAGAGTGAAAGGATTACGGGATATTACGTTTTTCAATATTCGGATTGCCAGACAAAAGAAGGGGATGGTCAATGAATGGGTGCCCTATTTATATCATAATCGCTGGCTATCGACCCTGATTATTGGTCCACCGCAAACAGGCAAAACAACATTTTTGAGAGATTTAGCCCGCTATGCTTCTTTTGGGAATCATTCCAATCATATACCTGCAATGAAAGTTGGTATTGTAGATGAACGATCAGAAATTGCCGGTTGTGTTCAAGGGGTACCACAAATGGAATTTGGAATCAGAGTAGATGTTCTCGATGGCTGCCCAAAGGCAGAAGGAATGATGATGATGATCCGGTCCATGAGTCCCGAAATTATTGTAGCTGATGAGATTGGAAGAAGAGAAGATTCAGAAGCCATGATGGAAGCGGTTAATGCCGGTATTACGCTATTTATAACGGCGCACGGACATTCACTTAATGATATATTAGCCAGGCCGATTATGAAAAATATCGTACAGGAAGTTAATTTTGAAAGAATCGTGGAATTGAGGCGAACTGATAAACCAGGGAGTATATCCAAAATAAAGGATCGTACAGGCAAAGTGTTATTTGATGGGGAAAGAGTGAGAACATGATTAAAATATTGGGTGCAGTTTTAATTATTATGGCTACGTCCCTTATTGGGTTTGAGGTTTCTAAGAAGTTGATTGCCAGACCTAAGCATATCCGTGATTTACGAGCGGCACTTCAAATATTAGAAGCAGAAATTATGTATGGACATTCTCCTCTAAAGGAAGCTGTTTTAACATTGGCAAAACAAATACCTGCCCCTATATCGATTTTATTTTCAGATTTTGCGAGAAGGCTCGGTACAGACAATCAGTCGGTATCATCTGCCTGGCAGGAAAGTCTTAAAATCGCAAGAAAGCAATCAGAATTACAGCAGAAAGAAATAGATATCCTTCTTCAATTTGGAGAAACATTAGGAAAGCATGATCGAGAGAGTCAGCAAAAACAAATTCAACTGGCATTGGTTCACCTTGAAAGGGAAGAAGCAGATGCGGCTGAAAAACAGTTGAAGTACGACAAGATGGCGAGAAGTCTGGGTTTCTTTGCAGGTCTGCTTATAGCCATTTTATTGATGTAGGGGGAGGGGGATAGCAGGTAATGGGGATTGATATCGATATTATTTTTAAAATAGCAGGAGTTGGACTAATTGTCGCGTTTATTCATACGATTCTCGATCAGGTAGGTAAGAAAGAATATTCGCAGTGGGTCATATTGGTAAGCTTTATTTACATTTTATTTAACGTGGCACAGGTGGTAGGTCAATTAATTGATCGAATTAAATCCGTGTTTTTATTTCAATAGAAATTTTGGGGTGATGAGCCATTGAAATGTTGCAGATAACGGGTGTTGCGCTGGTTGGAGCATTTCTGGCAATGATCATCAAGGAACAAAAGCCAAATCTAGCTTTCTTACTTGTTGTATTTGTCGGAAGCTCTATATTCCTATTCCTGATAGATAAAATCTACGAAATAATTCAAATGATTCAGCAATTGGCCGTTAATGCAAATGTGAATATGGTCTACTTATCAACTGTTTTAAAAATCATTGGAATAGCCTATATTGCTGAATTTACCTCGCAAATTACTAAAGATGCCGGGCAGGGAGCAATTGCATCAAAAATTGAATTGGCAGGAAAAATTATGATTCTCACAATGGCCATTCCAATCTTAACGGTCATTATTGAGAGTGTTATTCAAATGATTCCTAATTAATCATTGTGGTGAAAGGTTTAAAGGGGCTGAAGGATAAATGAAGCAAGTAAAGTGGACAAGTATCGTCGTTCTATTTCTGATTCTTAGCTTAAGCAATGGTCAAACAAGTCAAGCCTCCCCCAACTCTACTGATTTGCCAGAAGAAACACAGGCTGTTGAAACGTTTAATGTGGATGATATTCCTCTTGATGATCTTAAACAATTTTGGGATTCCGTTTATGACCAATATGGAGGTTTTTTACCAGAGTCACAAAAAGGAAGTTTTGTAGATTTCATAAGCGGTGAAAAAAAGTTCACCTTAAAAGAATGGCTTAGCGGGATTCTCCAATTCATTTTCCATGAAATCATTGCGAATGGGAAATTATTGGGCACCCTCATTTTGTTAACAGTATTCAGTGTATTTCTTCAAACCTTGCAAAGCACCTTTGAAAAAACATCTGTCAGTAAAGTGGCGAACGCGATCGTGTTTATGGTTCTGATGATTATAGCACTGAATAGCTTTTATGTAGCAGTTGATTATGCAAAGGATACAATCGCTGCTATCACAGATTTTATGATTGCCTTAATCCCTTTACTGCTGGCTCTGATCGCTAGCTCAGGCGGTGTATTATCTTCTGCTTTTTTTCATCCGATGCTCTTGTTTTTAATGAATACAAGCGGAGCGTTAATTGAGTATATTGTTTTACCTCTGTTATTTTTATCAACCATGCTCAGTATAGTGAGCATGCTGTCGGAGCACTACAAGGTCACTCAGCTTGCTGGATTATTAAGAACCTGGAGTGTGGGATTGCTTGGTATTTTCATGACTGTATTTCTTGGAGTGATTTCTGTACAGGGAGTATCCACTGCTGTAGCAGACGGAATTGGGATCCGAACGGCAAAATTTGTGACTGGGAATTTTATCCCTGTAGTTGGAAGGATGTTTACAGATGCAGCAGACACGGTGATAGGGGCTTCGCTCATATTAAAAAATACAGTCGGGATTGCAGGTGTGGTGATTTTACTGATTATGACTGCCTTTCCAGCTTTGAAGATATTATTAATCGCTTTGGTTTATAAGGTGGCTGCGGCTATTCTGCAACCACTTGGGGCTGGGGCAATGATTAAGTGTCTCGATATCATCAGTAAAAATATTATCTATGTTTTTGCGGCACTGGCAATTGTTAGTCTTATGTTCTTTCTGACCGTTACAGTCATCGTGGCAGCAGGAAATATTACGATGATGGTTCGATAGGAGGAGAAGTTTGATGAGTATTCTAACGGAATGGGTTACCAATATTATCGTTTTTATTCTGTTCGCCATCATATTGGACATGCTCCTCCCTAGCTCGACCATGCAGAAATATACGAAACTTGTTGTGGGATTACTCTTGATTGCTGTTTTTATTACGCCCATTCTATCCATATTTAATAAAAACTTTACTAGTGAAATGCAGGAGAAACTCATGCAAAGCAGTACAGGGAGTAATCCGAAATTAGAAAATTCGCTTGAAAGCAAGAAAAAGGAAATAGAAGAGAGCCAACAGGCATATATATTGGAACATATGGCTGTCCAATTAAAAAACGAAGCAGAAAAGGAGCTGATGGACGAAAGTAATTATGCCATTCAAGACATTGAAATCACACTTATGGATAAGAACGGAGAAATGAATGCAGAAAACATTGAAACCATACAGGTATTTGTGGCAGAAAGCCAGGAGTCCAGCTCAGAAGAAGTGCAGCCAGTAAAAAAAATAGAGGTTACCATTGATGAAAAGCAAACCGAAATAGAGAATACACCATCATCCGAACTAACAACAATACTATCTAAGATATGGGGGATCGATCCAAGTAAAATTGTAATCGGATTAATTGAAGGGGGTGATGGACTTTGATAAAGGATTGGATTCAAAAAATTAAGGACATGTTCGCCAAAGAAGACGAGGAAGGTAAACCAAACAAAAAGTACCGGTATATCGCAATCATCTTGTTAGCCGGTATATTATTGATGGCAGCCAGCATGTTTACGAATAAACCAACTTCAGATACAAACCAAACAAATACCGTTTTTCAAACTGGTTCAACCCAAGATAAACAAAACGAGGAAACGGTCACTACATGGAAATCATCTTCACCAAAAAAGTCTGGAACCATTGGAGATATTGAAAAAATGTATGAAAGTGAATTAAAGGATACCTTGGAAACGATGCAAGGAGTATCAAATGTATCCGTGATCGTTAATATTGATGCAACTGAAACAAAAGTATATGAAAAGAATTCTGTTGCTCAGCGTCAGACTACCGAAGAAACAGATCGTGAAGGCGGAGAGAGAAAAGTTGAGGACTTTTCTACTGATGAAAAGATTGTCATTATCCGGGAAGGGGATAAAGAAGTACCCCTTGTTAGAGAGACGAAAAAGCCGGCAATCCGTGGTGTATTGATCGTTGCAAAAGGAGCCGATGATGTTCGAGTCAAAAAAGAAATCATTGAAGCAGTGACAAGAGTGTTGGATGTACCGAGTCACCGTGTAGCCGTATCGGCGAAAAAATAAGGATTTTTAAGGAGGAAATAAAGTGTTATTAAGAAAACAAACGGTTTGGTTATTAACGATGTTAAGTTTGGTAGCGGTGCTAAGTGTATACTATATTACAACTCCTCAGGATACAGCTGTAAATCAGGAAACTCCGAAAGAAAAAACAAATACAAATTCTTCTAAAGAGTCAACAGAAAGTGATGAATCTTCTACAGTTGTGACAAATGAATCAAGTGACTCTGTTTTTGAAGCGATGCGCATAGATTTGAATGATGAAAGAAGCAGACAGAAAGAGGAACTGACCAATAAGGTTGCTTCTAGTGATTTATCGGAAGAAGAAAGAGTAGAAGCACATGAGCAGATAGAAGCATTGGCTGAAATGTCAACAAAAGAGGACATGCTAGAGACTATGATTATTGCTCTGGGTTATAAAGACGCATTGGTACGTGCTGAGGGAGATCAAATTCAGATTACCGTAAAGTCTGATAAAAAGGATGCAGGCGCAGCAAACAAAATTATTCAAATGGTTACAAAAGAAATAGGCAAAACAAATGCGGTTGCGGTTGAATTCCAACCGGAAAAATAAGATCTACCAGGAAAGGCAATATCGGTGAGCAGCCGGTATTGCCTTTGCTATGTTGAAAACTGCCAGCTGTTTATTTTATATCACCTGTTGATTAAGTTCATTTATTTATGAATCCATTACATATATTTGTGTCATATTTTGGTAATGGGTGATAATTTTATATATAATAAAAAAAGGATAGTTAGGTTCTTTTAGCGAATTTGTAAATAATCCTCTATTCTATGTAAACAAATATAGACGGTTTAGTTAGGTACAGAAACGAAGAGTAGGAATGTCTAAGTATTGGTTTTTTCGATAGGACCTGTTTAACCCGCAAACTAGAAATATACGTAGAGTGATATGAAATTATCAAAATTGTATTTCTACCAGATATTATAGTATCATATTAGTATCTGGTCATAAATAGGAGGGGTGGTTCCTGATGAAAGTACAGGAAATCAGAGAAATTATAAAATTAATTAATCAAACAGGTATTAAAGAGTTTGAGTTTGAACAAGAGGGTACAAAAATAAAAATAATTAAAGGTACTGAATCTGATAGCGCTATAATACCGACAGAGGTACCAGTACTTGTGACGCCAGCGGCTCAAACAATACATCAACAGGAAGTTCAACCGGTGGTAAAGGAAAATAGACAGCCGGTAATAGGACAAGAAACAGAACAACCAACGAATCTTCATAAAATTACTTCTCCGATGGTAGGTACATTTTATGTATCCTCATCTCCTGAGGAAGATCCTTTCATAAAACTTGGTGATAAAGTGAATAAAGAGACAATTGTCTGCATAGTGGAGGCAATGAAATTATTTAATGAAATTGAAGCGGAAGTTTCAGGTGAGATTGTAGAAATATTAGTAGAAAATGGTCAATTGGTTGAATACGGACAACCTCTGTTTTTAGTAAAAGCCGAATAGGAGGAGCCGGATTATGATAAAGAAAATTTTGATTGCAAACCGTGGCGAGATTGCTGTTCGGATTATCCGGGCTTGCAAGGAATTAGATATTGAATCAGTTGCTGTTTATTCAGAAGCCGACAAAACAGCTCTGCATGTACAAATTGCGGATGAAGCCTATTGTATAGGACCTACAGCTTCTAAGGACAGTTATTTAAATATAGCCAACATTATTAGTTTAGCAAAATTAACTGGTTGCGATGCCATTCATCCAGGCTACGGTTTCCTAGCCGAAAATGCTGATTTTGCTGAGATGTGTAAGGAGTGCCATTTGATTTTTATCGGCCCATCAGCAGAGGCTATTTCAAAAATGGGTACAAAGGATGTTGCTAGGGAAACGATGCGCGCTGCCGGTGTACCGGTAGTGCCTGGTTCAAGAGGTATTGTAGAGGATGAAGAGGCGGCCATTCAAGTTGCTTCGGACATCGGTTATCCAGTTATTATTAAAGCAACAGCCGGTGGTGGCGGTAAAGGAATTCGCATAGCTAGAGATGAAGCTGAACTGCTAAAAGGTCTCCGAATAACCCGTCAGGAAGCCCTGACGGCTTTTGGGAATCCGGGTGTGTATATTGAAAAATTCATTGAAGATTTCCGTCATGTGGAAATTCAGGTTTTAGGGGATAGCCATGGCCATGTGATCCACCTGGGTGAAAGAGATTGTTCGATCCAAAGAAGGCTCCAAAAACTAGTAGAGGAAACACCGTCGCCTGCTATTGATAGTGAAATGAGAGAAGAAATGGGTGAAGCTGCAGTCACTGCAGCAAAAGCTGTTGATTATACAGGAGCCGGAACGGTTGAATTTATTTACGATCATCGCGATCGGAAGTTTTATTTCATGGAGATGAATACTAGAATCCAGGTGGAACATCCTGTTACTGAAATGGTAACTGGAATAGATCTAATTAAAGAACAAATCAGAGTGGCTTCCGGTGAAAAATTATTGGTTGAACAAAGAGATGTTCAATTTAATGGATGGGCGATTGAATGCCGAATCAATGCTGAAAATCCGAATAAAAATTTCATGCCATCAGCGGGCAAGGTTGAAATGTATCTTCCTCCTGGCGGGTTTGGTGTAAGGGTTGACTCGGCAGCCTATACAGGCTATTTTATTCCGCCTTATTATGACTCTATGGTAGCGAAATTGATTGTCCATGCACCAACAAGGGATGAAGCTGTGCGGAAAATGAAACGTGCACTATCAGAATTTGTAGTCGAAGGTATTGAAACAACCATACCCTTTCATTTAAAGTTAATGAACCATGATGTTTTTGTTTCTGGAGATTTTAACACAAAATTTCTTGAAACTTATGACGTTATGAATCCATAATAGAGGTAGAAGATTTGGAGGTGTATGACATGGAGGAAAATCAAACTGTAGATTTAGAAAACTATGATGGTTTAGGGAAAGTTGAAATTGCCCCTGAAGTCATTGAGGTGATTACTGGTATAGCAGCAAGCGAAGTAGAGGGAATTGCCCAAATGAGAGGGAATTTCGCCTCAGGTGTTGTTGAGAAGCTTGGTAAAAAAAATCATGGTAAAGGTGTAAAAGTTGAACTTAATGAAGATAGCATTAAGATTGATGTATACTGCCTTGTAAAGTTTGGTGTATCTATTCCTAAGGTAGCGCAGGAAGCACAGGAAAATATTCGCCAAACATTAATGAACATGACGGCTCTTGAAGCAACTGAAGTGAATGTTCATATTGTTGGTATACAATTTGAAACAGCAAAAGTTGAATCAGATTACCTGGATACTATTTAAAGTAATCTAAATACCAGTGCTTAAGGAGTAAGTGATTTTTAGGCACTGGCAATAAAAGCACTCAGCTACTAAATGAACTGCCGTTAAAAGTTAGACAGTCCTCTAACTTTAAGGGGTAGTTCCAAATTGCTGAGTGCTTTTATTATTTGTCTATAACATGGAATTGGAGAATCAACAACAAAAGACAGCCATGTATATAGCGCATGAAGAGGGAGATAATGGGTGACTGAGATGTCATTCGTGTCTTTTGGGTAGTGGACAGTAGAATCAGTAAATCAACAACTTTAAATGATGCTACTATACTACCTTTACTTGTAAGGATGTGTTATGATTTCATATATGATGCGAAGTGCACAAAGTTTAGTGCACTTTTCGAAGTAAAGGAGTAAGAATTATTCATGAAACGCAGAGAGGCAAGAGAAAAAGCTCTTCAAGCTCTTTTTCAAATAGATGTTGGGAAAGTTGAAAGAGACCAAGCAATAGAGCATGTAGTAGATGAGATCGATGCAGATCCATATTTAATTAAATTAGTATATGGAACGACAGATGAATTAGAAAAAATTGATACGCTTATTGAATCTAATCTTGAAAACTGGAAATTGAGCCGACTTCCAAATATTGATCGCAATATTTTAAGACTGACATCGTACGAATTATTATTCAACGAAGAGGTTCCACAGAACGCAGCCATTAATGAAGCGATAGAATTGGCTAAGCTATTTGGAGATGATGAATCTCCGAAATTTGTTAATGCAGTATTATCCAAAATTAAAGAATCATTATAAAAATAGACAAGAAGAAAATTTTTAAGGGGGAGCTATTGTCATGCCGGCACAGATACTTAACGGAAAATTGATATCAGCAACCATCCGAGAAAAGATTGCCAAGGACGTAGAATTATTAAAGGAAGAAGGCATTACCCCAGGTCTTGCTGTTATCCTGGTTGGGAATGACCAAGCATCTCAAACATACGTGCGAAATAAAGAGAAAGCATGTAAACAGTTGGCGATGAAATCGGAAATAATCGTATATCCTGCATCTATTTCCGAGGATGAACTCCTTGAAAAGCTTGTAGAATTAAATCATCGATCAGATATACACGGGATTTTAGTTCAGTTACCCCTGCCGAAGCATATTGATGAAAAACGTGTGATTGAAACGATAGATCCAGCAAAGGATGTAGATGGTTTTCATCCAATTAATATTGGCAGAATGATGACAAAGCAGGAAGCACTGTTGCCGTGTACACCATTTGGAATCTTAAAAATGGTTCAAAACACAGGGATTGATATTTCTGGTAAACATGTGGTGGTTATCGGCAGAAGTAATATTGTCGGCAAACCTGTTGGACAACTATTTTTAAACGAAAATGCAACGGTAACCTATTGTCATTCGAAAACAGTGGATCTTAGACATTATACGAAACAAGCAGATATTCTGATCGCGGCAGTGGGAATCGCTAAAATGATCAAAGCTGATGATGTTAAAGAAGGAGCCATAGTGATCGATGTCGGTATGAATAGAGATGAATCGAATAAATTATGTGGGGATGTCGATTTTGATGATGTCATGCATAAAACTTCTTTTATCACACCTGTTCCCGGCGGTGTTGGCCCTATGACCATTACTATGCTCATGCATAATACTCTCCAAGCTGCAAAAAATTCTTTGTTAAAAAGTTAAAGAAGGAATATTATATTAAGCTGCCGAAAATTGCTATAATAACATTTACGGCAGCTTTTTTATTTGTGAACAAATAATGTGAAGAGGGAGGCCATATCTAAAATGGAGAAAAATCAATATTTAACTGTGGCCGCCTTAACCAAGTATATAAAACGCAAATTTGATGCAGATCCTAATCTGGCAGATATCTATGTGAAGGGTGAAATTTCAAATTTTAAAAAGCACTCCAGCGGGCATATGTACTTGACGTTAAAGGATGATCAATCAAGGATTAATGCGGTAATGTTTGCTAAGTCAGCTCAATCGCTTGCGTTCATACCTGAGAATGGGATGAAGGTTTTATTGCGAGGCGAAATCCGTGTTTATGAGCCTACAGGCGGCTATCAAATGTATATAAAAGAAATGATGCCTGATGGAATCGGAGAACTGTTTATTGCATTTGAACAGCTAAAGAAAAAGCTTGAGCATGAAGGTCTCTTCGAGAGAACGCATAAGCAGCCCATCCCTTTGTTTCCAGCTAAAATCGGCGTTATTACATCTCCTACAGGAGCGGCAATTCGTGATATTATCACAACCTTAAAAAGGCGATATCCAATTGGAGAAATTTTAATTTTTCCTGCTTTGGTTCAAGGGAAACAGGCAGCACCTTCTATCGTAAAGGCAATTGAACAAGCCAATGAGTATCCCATTGATGTTTTGATTGTCGGTAGAGGTGGAGGCTCCATAGAGGAATTATGGGCATTTAATGAAGAAATTGTCGCAAGGGCGATATTTGCTTCCAAAATACCGATCATTTCAGCGGTTGGCCATGAGACAGATACAACCATCAGTGATTTTGTTGCGGACTTAAGAGCGCCTACACCTACTGGAGCAGCTGAAATGGCAGCACCAAGAGTAAGTGATATAGCAGAACGAATATCTATGATGGAAACCAAGTTAATTCGTTATTCCCATCAGCGCATTGAGTCGGAAAAGAATCGGTTATCATCTATTCATAAATCGTATGCTTTTAGATATCCACACTTATTATATCAGCAAAAATTAGAGCAGCTGGATAGAGTGACCGAGCGTATCTCTAGAAACAGTAAGCTTTATTTCGAACGTAAACAAGATCAATTGCTGGCACTTACCAAGGCGGTTGAGCGTAATATTCCGTTAACTAGCATTGCAAGAAAAATACGTGAAATCGAACAAATAGAGACACGAATGACTCGTGCGGCTGTCCAAACAGTTAAAAGTAAGCAGCGGGATTATCTTAATACGGTTACGCTTCTGGAGGCAGTCAGTCCTTTAAAGATTATGGAAAAAGGATTTGGACTTGTTTATAATGACGAAGAAAATCTAATTAAATCAACTGAGTCTGTAAAAGTGGGCGATCGATTGAAAGTAATTGTACAAGATGGTGAAATCGATTGTACGGTTAATGATATTAGGGAGAGTGAATGATATGAGTAAAAAGGAAGAGGTTGCTATTACGTTTGAAGAAGCAATGAAGAAGCTGGAAGGAATTGTGGAACGCCTGGAGGATGGAGAAGTACCTTTGGAAGAATCAATTAACCTTTACAAAGAAGGTATGGAACTATCCAAATGGTGCCATGATAAGCTTAAAACAGCTGAAGAGCAATTAACACTGATTATGAAAGAAGATTCTTTTAAACCGTTTACTATTGATGAGGAGGAGTAGTATGACAGAATTTGCTTCCTTCTTAAATGATAATAAACATAAAATTGAGTCTAGAATGGACGAGATAGTATCCAATTTAAAAACACCGACCACTCTGAAAAAGGCGATGGCTTATTCATTGGAAGCCGGTGGAAAAAGGCTTAGGCCTTTATTGGTAATGGCCGTTTTACAGGCTTTTGGCAAAAAAGAACAAATTGGACTTGATACGGCCTGTGCGATTGAAATGATTCATACGTATTCTTTAATCCATGATGATCTTCCATGTATGGATGATGATGATTTAAGAAGAGGGAAGCCGACGAACCATAAAATATTTGGTGAAGGGTTGGCTGTCCTGGCAGGGGATGCCCTTCTAACCCTCGCGTTTGAAGTCATTGCCAATCAATCCAAAACTGAAATAGACCCAGCCGTTAATCTTGAATTGGTCCTGGAACTGGCGAGAGCAGCCGGGGCTGAGGGAATGGTCGGTGGCCAAGTTGCTGATATAGAAGGAGAAAAAATTGGCGTTGACTTACAGGGACTTGAATATATCCACGAAAACAAAACGGGTAAATTGCTGGGATACAGCATTATGGCGGGAGCAATACTTGCCGGGGCAAGCACGGAACAGAAAGAGAAGTTAAGGGAATTCTCCCGCCATCTTGGTTTGGCTTTCCAAATCCGCGATGATATCCTTGATGTCGAAGGCTCAGAAAGTGTAATAGGCAAGCCGGTTGGAAGCGATGTTACGAATCATAAGAGTACATATCCTTCCCTTTTAACAATGGACAAGGCTAAAATTATGCTAGATCAACATATTCATTCGGCAAGAACATTACTTTCCGAAATTGAGTTTGATGAGTCCTTATTAGTCCAATTCGTTGAATTGGTAGGGAAGCGTGACCATTGATTTGGATCGTTTTCCATCCAAATCCACTTACCTAGAATTATGATGTATGCTATACTTTTTGATATCTAAGAGTGGTGCAGTATTCTAGTCGGTCTACCGTTCTGGAGAGTGAGCCTAAAAATTCACTAAAGGGCACATCGATGATGGTTCTTGGATTGGCTCGGGGCGCCCAGCCTTGGGTCAATTCAGGGAGTAAGGAATTAGGGCGATCCACAATGGCATGTGGGCGTTGACCCTGGTTCCGCGGAGGCTTTATTCTAACATTAAAGAGTAGAATATTGGAAAACCTGCATAAACAGGAAACTGTGTGCAGCGTAGCCTGCCTTGAGTGAAGTTTGAGGGGATTGTGAAAGAAGCGTATATACATCAGTTGGCCATTGATATATCTACTGCTATCGCATGAAATCGATTTTGCAAAAGAGGCTAAAGAATCGGTTAAGGGCTGCCGGGGAAATCCCCTAGACTGTTCTTTGACATATATGAAGGATTAAGGTACGGACTAAGTGGCAATCCAGTCCAATTGACGGAAACGCAATTGAGTCGGGTTTAAAGGGAAACCGCCGATATGGCGACATTCGGTAACTGACTGGGAAATCCTACTGGACCTAAGCCGTAAAATTAACTTCATATATGACCACTCATATAAAAACACGTGAAAAAGCTTGCTGCTAAGCAGGCTTTATTTTGCATATAGGATGGGTTGACATACATTTTATGAAAAAAATATTGAAGCAATCAGCGAGATGGACGATGATCATAACTGTTATTACGTTTATGCTTGCTGCCATCTTCACTGTCATTTCTACTGTTGCTTTAAATGGAGTTGGATGGGTAAGTGGCTTAGCAATCGTTCTTAGCATTGTACTTATTGGTATCTTCTTTGATATGATTGGTATTGCAGCGACTGCTGCTGATGAAGTCCCGTTTCATGCTATGGCTTCCAATCGAATTCATGGAGCGAAGCATTCTATACGCATTATTCGAAATGCTGATCGATTTGCAAGCTTTTGTAACGATGTCATCGGTGATATATCGGGGATCGTCAGTGGGACAGCGACTGCTATTGTGATTGTGCAATTATCAATCAGCTTTAATTGGGAAGAAGCCTCCCTGGCTGAAAGCGCAGGCTCGATTATTCTAACCAGTTTGATTGCAGCCCTGACAGTCGGCGGCAAAGCAATGGGGAAAACCCTTGCTATTCGGTATTCAAAGGATATTATATTTGCAGTGGGCAAATTATTATACTTCCTTGAGGAACATTTCCAGATTGTTATAATAAAAGAAAATAAGGGAAAACGTCCCAAAAGAAAACGAAATGAAAGTGAGTGATCCTGATGGATTTGTTATCCATAAAAGACCCCTCTTTTCTTAAAAAGATGTCCAATACGGAATTGGAGTCTTTGTCACAGGATATAAGAGAATTCTTAATAAATAAGCTATCTGTTACTGGTGGACACATTGGCCCCAACTTAGGTGTAGTGGAACTAACACTCGCTTTACATAAGGAGTTTAATAGCCCCAAGGATAAATTTTTATGGGATGTTGGACATCAATCCTATGTTCATAAAATATTGACAGGCCGGGCATGTCAGTTTGAAACTCTCCGTCAATACAAAGGGCTGTGTGGATTTCCAAAGATGAATGAAAGCGAGCATGATGTTTGGGAGACAGGTCACAGCTCAACTTCTTTGTCAGCTGCAATGGGTATGGCGATTGCTCGTGACTTGAAAAAAGAAAAAAGTTTTATTATTCCTATTATCGGTGATGGTGCTTTAACAGGTGGTATGGCCCTTGAAGCATTAAACCATATAGGGCATGAAAAAAAAGATATGATCGTTATTTTAAACGATAACGAGATGTCCATTGCTCCCAACGTAGGTGCCCTGCATTCTATTCTCGGAAGAATGCGGACTGGAGGCAAATATAATTATGTTAAAGATGAGTTGGAACAACTGCTTAAGAAAATACCGGCTGTGGGTGGCAAGCTTGCTAATACAGCTGAACGTATAAAAGACAGTTTGAAGTATCTGGTTGTCTCTGGAATGTTTTTTGAAGAACTGGGCTTTACTTATTTAGGTCCGGTTGATGGACACGACTTTGAAGATTTGTCTGAAAACCTTAAATATGCTAAAAAAACAAAAGGTCCTGTTCTTTTGCATGTCATTACCAAAAAAGGAAAAGGTTATAAGCCTGCAGAAACAGATGCAATTGGTACATGGCATGGTACGGGTCCATATAAAATTGAAACAGGCGATATAATCAAGGAATTAAATGCACCTCAGGCATGGAGTGCACTTGTCAGCGAGACGGTGAGAAGATTAGCCAGAGAAGACGAGCGTATTGTAGCGATTACTCCGGCAATGCCTGTCGGTTCCAAACTGCTCGGTTTTGCTTCTGAATTCCCTGATCGAATGTTCGATGTCGGAATCGCGGAACAGCATGCGACTACTGTTGCTGCAGGACTTGCCACGCAGGGTATGAAACCATTCTTAGCGATTTATTCTACATTCCTGCAACGTGCTTATGACCAAGTTCTTCACGATATATGCCGACAAAAGTTAAATGTCTTTATTGGAATAGATCGGGCAGGACTAGTGGGAGCTGATGGAGAAACCCATCAAGGTGTATTTGATATTACCTTCCTGCGTCCAATGCCTAATATGGTTATCATGATGCCTAAGGATGAAAATGAAGGGCAACATATGGTCAATACGGCTATCCAATATAATGAAGGTCCGATTGCCATGCGTTTTCCAAGAGGAAATGGATTGGGAGTTCCAATGGATGAAGAGTTAAAAACCATCCCGATTGGCTCATGGGAAGTCTTACGTGAGGGAAATGATGCTGTTATATTAACATTTGGTACAACGATACCAATGGCAATGGAAGCAGCTGAAAGGCTCCAGAAGGATAATATTCATGTAAAGGTTGTCAATGCTCGTTTTATAAAGCCATTGGATGAGGCAATGCTTTCTGAATTAATGTCCTCCAATTTGCCAATCCTAACAATTGAAGAAGCAGTTCTGCAGGGTGGCTTTGGCAGTGCCGTATTAGAATATGCTGAGGAAAATGGATTTCATAATGCCTATATCGAAAGAATTGGAATCCCTGATGAATTTGTAGAACACGGAAGTGTCGGTAAATTGCTACATGATATTAATCTAACGACAGATGATGTTGTAGAAAAACTATCTAAGATGACCTATAAAGTAACGAAAAAGGCGTATTGAACATGAAAAAAGAACGTGTTGATGTATTATTGGTTGAACGTGGATTAGCAGAAACAAGAGAAAAAGCAAAACGCGCAGTAATGGCTGGAATTGTTTATTCAAATGATTTGCGAATGGACAAGGCTGGTGAAAAAATTGCAATAGATGCACCGCTTACCATAAAGGGTCAAATGATGCCCTATGTATCAAGAGGCGGATATAAGTTAGAAAAAGCGATGGAGACATTCGATATTTCTGTTAAGGATAAACTGATGATTGATATTGGATCATCTACAGGAGGATTTACAGATTGTGCCCTTCAAAATGGTGCAAAAAAATCGTATGCTGTAGATGTCGGATATAATCAATTAGCCTGGAAATTGCGACAGGATCCACGAGTAGTTGTAATGGAAAGAACGAATTTCCGTCACTCCGTACCTGAAGATTTTACGGAGGGGTTACCTGAATTCGCTACTATTGATGTATCCTTTATATCTTTGAAACTGATCCTGCCTGCTTTAAAACGCATTCTGGTACCTGGCAGTGATGTTGTCAGCCTAGTTAAGCCGCAATTTGAAGCCGGACGCGACCAGGTTGGTAAAAAAGGAATCATTCGCGATAAAAAGGTTCATCTTCAAGTGGTTGAACAGATGAGAGATTTTGCTGTTCGAGAAGGCTTTATTCTGAAGGAGGCCACCTATAGCCCTATAACAGGCGGAGATGGCAATATAGAGTTTTTATTCCATCTATACTGGCCGGGTGAAGATTCCGCTGGTGAACCGTTTAGTGATGTGAATCTTGAGCAAGTTGTGGAAGAGGCACACAAAGCATTAAAAACCAATAAAGGTGAAGAGAATTAACCTTATAAATCCCCCGTGTAAGCTATTGCTTTGGGGGATTATTTATTATGCAATCTTTGCATAAAAATACATGTACTTTTACGACAAAATCCGCTAACATTATGAATGCAAGGTATTATATTGAGGGGTGTCAGTCAATGAATAAAGGACAAAGACATATAAAAATACGTGAAATAATTACAAATAATAATATTGAAACACAAGATGATTTAGTGGATATTTTAAGAGCGGAAGGAGTTAATGTTACGCAGGCGACTGTTTCTAGAGACATAAAAGAACTGCACTTGGCAAAAGTACCGATGCAGGATGGCCGTTATAAATACAGTCTGCCGGCAGATCAACGTTTTAATCCTTTTCAAAAGCTTAAACGAGCATTAGTAGATGCTTTTGTACGAATTGATTCAGCCAATAATCTATTAGTCATGAAAACATTGCCAGGCAATGCTCAGGCTATTGGTGTTTTAATGGATAATCTCGATTGGGAAGAGATACTGGGTACGATTTGTGGAGATGATACATGTTTAATTATTTGCAAAGATGAAAAAGATGCTGAAATCATATCAAAGCGTTTTCTGGATATGCTTTAAGAAAGTTGGGATGAAAAGATGTTATTGGAACTCTCCATACGTAATTTCGCCATTATAGAATCACAGACACTTTCATTGGATAAAGGACTGACAGTACTTACCGGTGAAACAGGTGCCGGTAAATCCATTATTATCGATGCAGTGCAGTTATTGGCCGGAGGACGCGGATCATCTGAATTTATCAGGCATGGTGAAGAGAAGGCTGAACTGGAAGGATTGTTTCAGCTGCCTCACTCCTTGCATCCAGCCATAGAGAAAGCAAAGGAATTTGGAATCGAAACGGATGAAAATACAATCATCATCAGAAGAGATATGTATACTTCTGGGAAAAGTGTGTGCCGGATTAACGGTAAAATGGTCACGATCTCTACCTTACGAGAGGTAGGGAGAAAATTAATTGATATCCACGGGCAGCATGAACATCAAGAGCTAATGGATCCAGATTTTCATCTTCCTTTATTAGACCAATTCGGTGAAAAGGATATTAAACAATCACTGATAGAATATCGAAAGCTTTATAAACAATATAATGAAACACGCCAACAAATGAAGAAATTAAGCGAAAATGAGCAACAAATGGCACATAGGCTTGATTTAATCCAATTTCAATTTGATGAAATTCAAAAAGCTGAACTCGAGTTGGACGAAGAAGAGAGATTAGTGGAAGAAAAGCAAAAGCTGAGTAACTTTGAAAAAGTTCATCAAAGTTTACATAATTCCTATATGTCCTTAAATAATGAAAACGGGGGACTCGATTGGGTCGGGAGTGCGATGACTGACCTGGAAGGAATTGAAAATCTCGATGAAAATTATAAAGAGTTATCTGATTCCGTTAAAAACGCATTTTATATATTAGAGGACGCTAAAACTTCAATCCGTTCACAATTAGATCTACTGGAGTATGATCCAGAAAGACTACACGATATAGATGCCAGACTGAATGAAATAAATCACTTAAAACGGAAATATGGTAAATCCATAAGTGAAATTTTAGAGTATAGTGCCGCAATTGAAGAGGAGATCGATACCATCTTAAATCGGGAAACTCATCTCGAAAAATTAAAGGGCCAACTTTCCTCCTTGGAGAAAGAAGTTATCCTGGAAGGGCAGAATTTATCAGAGCTAAGAGGGAAATATGCACGTCTTTTAACAGATGCAATCCATCGTGAACTTAAAGAGCTGTATATGGATAAAGCTGTATTTGAAGTGTATTTCCATCACTCCGGACAAGATCAATCCGAAATAATTGGGGAGAATGGGCTGGATCAAGTGGAATTTTATATTTCTGCCAATCCTGGTGAGCCTGTTAAACCACTTTCTAAAACGGCCTCAGGTGGAGAATTGTCACGGATTATGCTTGCGATTAAGAATATTTTTTCTCAGCATCAGGGGATTACTTCGATTATTTTCGACGAAGTTGATACAGGTGTAAGCGGACGTGTTGCACAGGCTATAGCAGAAAAAATTTATCGCGTATCAGAAGATTCACAGGTCTTATGTATTAGTCATTTGCCGCAAGTGGCAGCAATGGCAGATATTCATTTGTTTATCTCTAAAGAGATTACAGGAGGCCGAACAAAAACAAATGTGACACCGCTTGAAAAAGAGGAACGAGTAAAAGAAATAGGAAGAATGATTTCGGGTAAAGAATTAACGGCCTTAACAGAAGAACATGTAAAAGAAATGTTGGATCAGGCCGATCAAATTAAAACTACTATTGGAGCAAACTGAGGATAACTATTCTCAGTTTTTTTCAATACTATTTAATTATATTGTCTCACCAGTAAAGTTATTTTATGTAAAAATTTTGCCTGGTTCCGTATTCATCTAAAAAGATTGTTAACACTATCCATTATGGGTAGCTTTTTATTTTGTTCTCTTGTTATAAAGTCAATCGCTCTCGGCAAAATTATAGTAGTAGCCATAGAAGCGAGGAGAGTGAATGGATGAAATCGATCTCAATAAGAAAATACTTCGGTGTAGTTCTCCTTGTTTCGCTGTTAGCCATTATTTTTAGCCACCCAATGCAAAAATATTTTGAAATTCCCACCCAACTTACTTTATTTGAAGGACAAAATAAATCTTTTGAAAAAAGCCAGTTTCTAAACGCAGAAGTGGTCTCTGCAAACTCTGGGGTTTTAATTGATAATCGTTCCACAGCTCTGAATATTAAGGGCTCAAAAAATGGCTATAATCAAGTCGTTTTTAATGTTGCAGGGATTCCTGTCAAAAAGGTTGATGTTGAAGTATTAAAGGATTTTAAAGTGATACCGGGAGGACAATCCATTGGTGTTAAATTAAATACTTTAGGAGTTCTTGTCGTTGGGCATCATCAAATAGCCACTGAGAAAGGCAATCTTTCACCTGGTGAAATTTCCGGGGTACAGGTTGGTGATATCATAACGGCCATCAATGGTAAATCGATTACAAAAATGCAAGATGTCTCTCCTTTTGTTCAAGAATTTGAGAAGAATAATAAACCATTAATGGTAGATCTATTCCGCGATAATGTGAAGCTGACGAAACAATTATCCCCTTTGAAAGATAAAAATGAAAAGGTTTTTAAATTGGGTCTTTATATTCGAGATTCAGCAGCGGGTATAGGTACCATGACCTTTTATCATCCTCAAACAAGAAAATATGGAGCATTAGGTCATGTAATTTCAGATATGGATACGAAAAAGCCAATTGTTGTGAAGGATGGTCAGATTGTAAGATCAACCGTAACATCAATTGAAAAAGGCAGCAACGGAAATCCAGGCGAAAAGTTAGCTCGTTTTGCAGCGGATCGGGAAATTATCGGGAACATTAACCGAAATTCTCCATTTGGTATTTTTGGAAGGCTAAATCGGCAAGTGGACAATGGATTAAATAATTCACTGTTGCCAATTGCGTTATCGAATGAAGTAGAAGAAGGGCCAGCCCAAATCTACACTGTGGTGAATGGAAATAAGGTAGAGAAGTTTGATATTGAAATAATCAGCACTATACCACAAAAGTTTCCGGCTACAAAAGGAATGGTCCTCAAAGTCACTGATAAAGAGTTATTAAGTAAAACAGGTGGCATTGTACAAGGGATGAGTGGAAGCCCTATTATTCAAAATGGAAAGGTTATCGGTGCTGTCACTCATGTTTTTGTTAATGATCCAACAAGCGGATATGGAGTTCATATTGAATGGATGCTCAATGAAGCAGGAATTGATATCTATCAAAAGGATCAAAAAGCAGGGTAATTAACCTGCTTTTTCCTTTTTTATTAGGTGTAAAATGAAAAATACATACAGGATTTTCGACAATTCAGGTGTAAAACATGAATTATAAGATGAAAACAGTCGAAATGGAGAGTAATCAGGAGCAAAACTTGTATTAATTAATAATTTTAAGCATTTTTTAATTTTTCGCTGCTTTTTATATTGCAATGTCGAATTTCTCGGTTAGAATAAAGAATAGAAATACTAGAAAATAAAGGAAATGTCTGAGGAGGATATCTGGTTGAAAAAAATAAAAGTATGTATCGTTGATGACAATCGTGAACTTGTTGTTTTATTGGAAGAGTATATATCAGAACAGCCGGATATGGAGATTATCGGTGTTGCGCATAATGGGCAGGATTGTTTAAGCATGCTCGAACAACAAACTCCGGATGTTTTAGTACTTGATATCATTATGCCGCATTTGGATGGACTGGCCGTTTTGGAGCGCATTAAAGATTCCCAAAAAGGAACGAGTGTTCCGAATGTCATCATGTTAACTGCTTTTGGCCAGGAAGATGTTACAAAAAAAGCGGTTGAGCTTGGAGCTTCCTATTTTATTCTTAAACCATTTGATATGGATCATCTTGTCAATCATATCAGACAAACAGGTGAAAAAGGTGCCGGCATAGCAAGATCAAGTACATACACACCGCGTCAGCATTCTGAATCAAAGCCTGTTAACCTGGATGCAAGTATCACTAGTATCATTCACGAGATTGGTGTACCTGCACATATTAAAGGCTATATGTATTTGCGTGAAGCTATTTCTATGGTTTATAACGACATTGAACTGCTTGGTTCGATTACAAAGGTCCTTTATCCGGATATAGCCAAAAAATTCAACACGACTGCGAGCCGTGTAGAACGTGCTATTCGACATGCGATTGAGGTGGCATGGAGCAGAGGAAATATTGAATCCATTTCTTCCTTATTCGGTTACACGGTAAGTATGACAAAAGCTAAACCGACAAACAGCGAGTTCATTGCGATGGTTGCTGATAAGCTGCGTCTCGAGCATAAAGCTTCTTAATAGCTTTTAGCTTTTAGTTTGTTGTGAAGGTTCTAAGAATTTTCATAGCATAAGGATTACGATCCGGATTATTCACTTCATAATCATGAAAGAGGTATCTGTGGAATGACATCCTCATGGATACTTCTTTTTTTCCTATCATTAGCCCCTCTCTTCATTATGTGAATGTGATCACCTCAATGAACTGCCGTGGTCTATCAGACGGTTGCAATTATCTAATACAATGCCCAATATCCATTGATAATGTAAAGAACAGCAATTAATATGTGTTGAGGTCCTTGAGAAAAAATACTACTGTTTAAACGAATCGCCTGCCGAATGTTGTCTTAAATAATGGATGCTTTAAATAAGCTAATATAGGGAATAGGTATCTCTATATAAACGAATCGGAGGTATGAAGATTGACATTAATTTTTGGACACAGAGGGTATGCTGCCGTATATCCGGAGAACACCATGATTTCTTTTATAGAAGCCTGTAATGCAGGTGCAGATGGAATCGAATTAGATGTACAATTAACATCTGATGGAGAACTTGTTGTGATTCATGATGAAACTGTTGACCGTACGACGGACTCAGAAGGATATGTCCGTGATTTTACTCTTGAAGAGATTAAGAAATTTAATGCAGCTAATAATTCCAAAACAATGGAATTTGCTAGTATACCGACTCTTCGAGAAGTAATGGATTGGTTAGCTACGAATCGTTTGTTGTTAAATATCGAATTAAAAAATGGGTCAGTTTCTTATCCTGGGATGGAAGAGAAAGTAGTCGAAATGATTCGAGAGTATGGTATGGAAGGAAGAACGATTCTGTCCTCGTTTAATCATTATAGTATGGTATATTGTCATCGCTTAGCTCCAGAGATTGAAACAGCCCCACTATACTCAGATGGGCTATTTATGCCCTGGGTTTATGCAAGCTCAATAAAAGCAAAAGGAATTCATCCTAAATACAAGGCAGCAGCGAATGAAATCATCGAGGAATCCATGAAAGCAGGGATAGCTGTCAGGCCTTATACAGTCAATCGCAAAGCAGATATGAAGCGATTGTTTAAGGTAGGTTGTACGGCTTTTATTACGGATGATCCGGATAAGGCTATTCAGCTTAGAAAACAGTATCAATAATTTCATCAACCTTCCTTTATTATTATGGTATAACTATCCATATGATGAGATGGAGAGGATAAAATGATACTGCTATTGTGCATAATTGGTAGTACTTGATTAGGATTTGCCTTAATGATGTTCTTTGGGGAGGCCGCTGGCAGCATAATCGCTTTTGGTATTTTATTAGGATGTTTGGTCAGAGGGCTATATCTCATAAACAGAATACATAATCATCTATCTTCACATATGCCAAGGAAAGACAAAGTGGCAGAGGCATAAAGAAAGTATGTGGAAGAAGGTAAATAAACAAGGCAGCACATTATGATGTGCTGCCTTTTTGCTTATCTCCATTTACTTACGTACAGATTTTCCATTAAAACGTTCCTGGACCTTATTACGTTTTCGATCACGGTAAAAAATGAATCCGGCAATAAAAGAAAGTCCACCAATAAATAAGAGTAAGCCCAGTAAAAATTGAACCCAGAGGGCAGGAAGCATAGGACTGAGCCTACCAAAAATCATATCTCTCATCCATTTTATTCCTAGTGCTGTTAGAAGGCCTGGTATCAACAAGAGCGCAAAGGCGATAATTCGTTGCAATTCATCACGTCCCGATTAGGTATTTCCTACCTTCAACTTTATAAAATATAGAAAATTTGTCAAGTTTATTCAAATAATTTATGATAATAGAAACCATGAAAACATTTGCATGATTCTGAACTCTCTCTTGGAAGGAGGATATTGCCTTGCAAACAGTCGTGATTATTGGAGCTGGTATGGGTGGGTCATCCATCTTAAAAATTTTACTTCAGTCAAAAGACTATCAGGTAATTGGAGTGGTCGACCGTGACACGAACGCTGCAGGGCTTCAATTGGCATTACAAAATCGAATAAAAACCGGCAATGACTGGATTGGTTTTATAGATGATAACCCGGATATCGTTTTTGATGTGACGGGAGATGAGCGGATCTTTGGGGAAATAGCTCAATATAAAAGGAATAAAACGCTTTTGGTTCATGGGCAAATTGCCTTCCTGTTAGCCAATCTTATCCAGGAAAAAGAAAATCTGATTAAGAAATCAAAAAAAGAGGCTTATTTGCATGAGCTAGTTTTGAATGCGACGGATAATGGCATGGTGCTTATTGATCCAGAAGAGAGAATTATTTTTTACAATCAGGCTGCTGCATCAATTACTGGTATCGTCAGGGGTCAGGCAATCGGCCGACACATATATAAGGTGATTCCTGCTTCTCGTCTTCCTGATGTCCTCAAAACAGGAAAAACGGAGAGTAATCAACGGTTTCAACTCAGAAAAGAACTAGAGGTCGTTACAACGAGAATGCCTATATTCAATGCAGAAGGCGAATTGCTTGGTGCTCTAGCCGTGTTTAAAGGGATTACAGAATTTACTAGTCTTGCGGAGGAAATTACAAATTTAAAGCATATTCAAAACATGCTTGAGGCAATTATTCACTCGAGTGAGGATGCAATATCAGTAGTAGATGAAGATGGAAACGGCCTTTTAATTAATCCTGCCTATACCCGAATTACCGGGTTAACAAAAGAAAATGTCCTCGGCAAACCTGCTACGGCAGATATAGCAGAGGGAAAAAGTATGCATATGCAGGTATTAAGGACTAAACAGCCCGTTCGTGGCGTTCGAATGAAGGTTGGGTCTTCAAATCGGGATGTGGTGGTCAACGTGGCACCAATCATGGTAAATGGAGATTTAAAGGGAAGCGTTGGTGTTATTCATGATCTTTCTGAAATACAAAGCTTAACACAGGAACTAAAAAGAGCCA
Source organism: Pradoshia sp. TA40_28 (assembly GCF_059694525.1). Taxonomy (NCBI): domain Bacteria; kingdom Bacillati; phylum Bacillota; class Bacilli; order Caryophanales; family Bacillaceae; genus Pradoshia; species Pradoshia sp. TA40_28. The sequence goes on along the minus strand of NZ_JCATZO010000008.1, from coordinate 110,478 downwards.
GACAGATCATAAGGAACTTGGAAGCTAAATACACATTTGATGATATTATTGGTCAATCAAAAGAGATGAAATGGGCTATTGAACAGGCTCGTTTATGCGCCCGTACACCTGTAACTGTATTGCTGAGAGGTGAATCAGGAACGGGAAAAGAACTTTTTGCTCATGCCATTCATAACGCAAGCGATCGAAAATATAATAAATTTATTCGTGTAAATTGTGCCGCTATATCGGAATCTCTCTTGGAAAGTGAGTTATTCGGCTATGATGAAGGAGCCTTTTCGGGTGCAAAGAGAGGCGAGAAAATCGGGTTATTTGAGGAAGCGAATAATGGAAGCATATTTCTAGATGAGATCGGGGAGCTATCTCAAAGTATGCAAGCAAAGCTGCTTCGGGTATTGCAGGAGAATGAAATAGTCCGTGTTGGTGGCACAAAGCCTGTATTAATAAATGTCCGTGTGATAACAGCAACCAATGTGAACCTTGAAAGGGCCATTGCGAACGGAACTTTCAGGGAGGATTTATATTACCGCATTAATAAGATGCCTATATTTATTGAGCCATTAAAGGAACGGAAAGAAGATATTCCCCCATTATGTGCTCACTTAATCAAAAAGTTGAATTTGGAGTATGGTCGTAATATTGAAGATATAAGTGGAGAAGCTCTAATTATGCTTCAAGAATATGACTGGCCTGGTAATGTGAGAGAGTTGGAAAATATACTGAGCCGGGCTATTATTTTTATGGAAATGAATGAGAAAATTATACAAAAGAGTCATTTGACGGAAAAATTATTAAAAACGGCCGAGGTTTTTTCGAGCAAAATATTGGAAAATAGGTTACCCTTGAATGAGAAACAGAGTTTGGCCGATCAATTATATGAAGTGGAAAAACAGATTATTAGGTATGCATTAGAAGAGCATAAAGGGAATAAAACAGCTGCCAGCCGTGATTTAGGTTTATCGATTCGCAATTTTTATTATAAATTGCAAAAGTTTAATCTTGAATAAAATAGCATGCAAAGTTTTGCGTCTCTGCAAATATTTGCAGGGATTTATAGAAGAAAAAACAAGTTGCAATGCTGATCATGCGGTGAATTCAGGTTGGCATGATTCTTGCATCAAATGTAAATGGGCAGACCAGCTAGGGAAGAGAAAATCTCTCAATTGAATTTAAATGATTATTAGTGAGTAATTATCTACAAAAATGATAAGGCAAAATAGCCAAATGCGGTTATCTTTCGTTTTCTAACAATTATGCAGTGAACAGTCTTTTGATGTAATTCCTTGGTGCTCATGCGATCTTCATCATTCATACGGTCTGGTCACCTAGTATGAACCTTTATATCATTCAGCCTTAGCTGATCAGCTTCATTCTTTATCTTTGTAGGTAATTAAAACAAGTGAAATGTAACGATGGACAGATAGTAGAGAGGGGAAATGGGAAAATGGAAATTTTTAAATATATGGAGCAGTATGATTATGAACAATTGCTTTTTGTACAGGATAAACAATCTGGATTAAAAGCGATTATTGCTATACATGATACTACCCTCGGCCCTGCACTTGGTGGCACAAGAATGTGGACTTATGACACAGAGGAAGCTGCGATTGAAGATGCTCTTCGATTAGCGAAAGGCATGACATATAAAAATGCAGCTGCCGGCCTGAACCTTGGCGGAGGTAAAACAGTTATTATCGGTGATCCACGAAAAGATAAAAATGAAGAAATGTTCCGAGCATTTGGGCGTTATATTCAGGGATTGAATGGAAGATACATCACGGCAGAAGATGTTGGGACAACAGTAGCTGATATGGATATTATCCATGAGGAAACAGATTATGTAACGGGAATTTCACCTGCCTTTGGTTCATCAGGTAACCCCTCTCCCGTAACCGCTTACGGTGTATACAGGGGGATGAAGGCAGCAGCAAAAGAAGCTTTTGGAACCGATTCACTCGAAGGAAAAGTGATCGCTATTCAGGGAGTCGGAAATGTAGCCTATAATCTTTGTAAGCATCTTCATGAAGAAGGTGCGCAATTGATAGTGACAGATATTAATAGAGAATCAGTGAATCGGGCAGTCGAGGATTTTGGGGCAAAAGCAGTAGATCCTGCCGATATTTATAGTGTAGACTGTGATATTTATGCACCGTGTGCGCTTGGTGCGACAATTAATGATGAAACGATACATCAAATAAAAGCGAAGGTTATTGCAGGAGCAGCTAATAATCAATTAAAAGAAACACGCCATGGTGATGCTATTCACGAAATGGGTATTATTTATGCCCCTGATTATGTGATTAATGCCGGTGGTGTTATAAATGTCGCGGATGAATTATATGGGTATAACCAGGAACGGGCTTTGAAAAAAGTAGAAGGTATCTATAGCAATATTGAAAAAGTAATCGAGATTGCTAAAAGAGACGGAATTCCAACGTATGTTGCTGCGGACCGTATGGCTGAGGAGAGAATTGAAAAATTAAAACAATCTAGAAGCCAATTTTTATTAAACGGCCGTCATATTTTAAACCGTCGTCGTTAACCAAACAAGGAAAGAGAGTCCGTATTTTTGTCTATGAGCGGACTCTTGATTACTTTAAAAAAAGTTCATGATAGTGGCGGGGTTCCATCAGTGTGTTTTGATATGATTTTTTCCTTAAATCTACCTGGTGGTAAGACCAGTTGAAGATATAAAGAAGCGTTAAAAGAACCGTTTTCTATAGAGAAATCAAAATATATAAAATGATTGAATAGAAGAAGTTGGGATGTGAATGAATAATGGCAATTGAATATGATTTGGTCATATTGGGAGGCGGGACAGGCGGTTATGTAGCGGCCATACGAGCTTCTCAGCTTGGTTTAAAAACAGCGATTGTAGAAAAAGGCAAAGTAGGCGGAACATGCCTGCATGCAGGATGCATACCTTCCAAAGCACTATTACGTAGTGCAGAGGTCTATCAAACGGTTAAACATGCAGCTGAGTTTGGAGTGGAGGTATCAGAGCCGCGTATAAATTTCCTTAAAGCACAGGAACGAAAAGAAAGAATCGTAGAACAGCTCCATAAGGGCGTGCACTATCTAATTAAACAAGGAAAAATTGATTTATATGAAGGGCACGGCCGAATCCTTGGACCTTCCATTTTTTCTCCGATGCCGGGTACCATCTCCGTAGAGATGAATAATGGAACAGAGAATGAAATGTTACTTCCGAAAAATGTCCTAATTGCGACAGGATCAAGACCAAAATCCTTACCGGGTTTAAAGATAGATGGTGATCTTGTTATGTCTTCAGATGAAGCTTTACAGTTAACCGAATTACCATCTTCCTTACTTATTATCGGGGGTGGAGTGATCGGTGTTGAGTGGGCCTCCATGATGGCGGATTTTGGAGTAAATGTAACGATTCTAGAGTATGCAGACCGCATCATCCCAACAGAGGATCGAGATATATCAAAAGAGATGCACAGCCTGTTAAAGAAAAAAGGGATTAAGATTATTACCAATGCACAGGTGAAGCCTGAAACATTGCGAACCGAACAGAAGGTATTCATCTCTGCCGTACGGAATGGAAAAATGGAAGAATATGAGGCGGAAAAAATTCTTGTTTCTGTTGGTAGACAAGCAAATGTAGAAGGTATTGGGTTACAAAACACAGATATTAAAATTGAAAAGGGTGTAATAGCGGTTAATGAGGTTTATCAAACAGAGGAATCGCATATTTATGCCATTGGTGATGTTATAGGTGGGTTGCAATTGGCTCATGTGGCAAGCCATGAGGGAATCACAGCTGTAGAACATATCGCAAATGAAAACCCGCAACCGCTTCAATATGATTTAATCACAAGATGTATTTACAGCAGTCCTGAAGCAGCAAGTGTAGGGATTACAGAAGATGAGGCTATTCAGCGTGGTCATAAGATAAAGGTAGGGAAATTTTCCTTCAAGGCGATTGGCAAGGCATTGGTTTACGGGGAATCGGACGGCTTTGTAAAAATGATTTCTGATGAAGAAACGGATGATTTATTAGGCGTACATATGATTGGTCCGCATGTTACAGATATGATATCTGAGGCTGGATTGGCTCTGATTTTAAATGCAACGGCTTGGGAGGTAGCACAGGCTATTCATCCACATCCATCATTAGCAGAAGCTATTGGGGAAGCCGCGTTGGCCGTTGATGGCAATGCAATTCATTCTTAAATACTAAAGTGCGAACAAAGAGGAGGTTTATTCAATGAGTAAAAACAGGCTTGATGTCCTTGGTTTAACAGACGAAACGGTATTGAAAATGTATGAAACAATGCTGATGGCACGACGAATAGATGAAAGAATGTGGCTATTAAACCGCTCTGGTAAAATTCCTTTTGTTATTTCTTGTCAAGGACAGGAAGCAGCCCAGGTAGGAGCAGCGTTTGCGCTAGATACGAATAAGGATTATGTACTGCCCTATTATCGTGATATGGGGGTTGTTCTTACATTTGGGATGACACCCACTGAATTAATGCTCTCAGGATTTGCAAAAGAGGAGGATCCAAACTCTGGCGGCAGGCAAATGCCAGGCCATTTTGGTCAGAAGAAAAATCGGATTGTAACTGGGTCGTCTCCAGTTACCACTCAAGTTCCGCATGCAGTCGGAATTGCCCTAGCTGGAAAGATGGAAAAGAAAGATTTAGTGACATTTGTTACCTTTGGTGAAGGTTCATCGAATCAGGGAGATTTCCATGAGGGAGCCAATTTTGCTGGTGTACATAAACTTCCTGTAATATTCATGGTCGAAAATAATAAATATGCGATTTCTGTTCCGATTGAAAAACAATTAGCCTGTGAAAAGGTATCTGATCGTGCGATTGGGTATGGCATGCCCGGTGTTACTGTAGATGGAAATGACCCAATTGAAGTATATAAAGTTGTCAAAGAGGCTGCAGATCGTGCCAGACGCGGTGAAGGCCCTACTTTAATTGAAACCATCTCCTATCGTCTCACTCCACATTCAAGTGATGATGATGATCGCAGCTACCGTGCGCCAGATGAGGTGGCTAAAGCCAAAACAAATGACCCGATTATTACATTTGGGGCTTATTTGAAGGAGATTGGCCTTATGGATGATGAGAAAGAGGCAGAAATCAATGATCGAATCATGGAAATGGTGAATGAAGCAACAGATTACGCTGAAAATGCTCCATATGCAAAAGCAGAGGACACTCTGAAATATGTGTATGCTGAGTCGAGAGGAGAGTAAAAGATGCCTGTCATTTCATATATTGATGCGATAACCATGGCGATGAGAGAAGAAATGGAACGCGATGAAAAAGTTTTTATTTTAGGTGAAGATGTAGGGAGAAAAGGGGGCGTTTTTAAGGCAACAAATGGACTGTATGAACAATTTGGCGAAGAGCGTGTGCTGGACACTCCTTTGGCGGAGTCAGCTATTGCAGGTGTGGGAATCGGAGCAGCTATGTATGGTATGCGGCCGATTGCGGAAATGCAATTTGCTGATTTTATTATGCCGGCAGTAAACCAAATCATCTCTGAGGCAGCAAAAATACGATACCGTTCTAATAATGACTGGCATTGTCCGATTGTCATTCGTGCTCCCTACGGTGGAGGAGTACATGGGGCGTTATATCATTCTCAATCAGTAGAGGCTATCTTTGCTAATCAGCCTGGATTAAAAATTGTTATGCCTTCTACTCCCTATGATGCAAAAGGACTTTTAAAAGCAGCGATTCGTGATGAAGACCCAGTTCTTTTCTTTGAACATAAACGAGCCTATCGTCTGATTAAAGGAGAGGTACCCGGCGATGACTATGTATTGCCGATTGGCAAAGCAGATGTAAAAAGAGATGGTGAAGACATTACAGTCATCACTTATGGATTGTGTGTCCACTTTGCCCTTCAGGCAGCAGAAAAATTGGCTAAGGATGGAATCTCCGTCCATGTTCTTGATTTAAGAACGGTCTATCCACTTGATAAGGAAGCGATCATTGAGGCTGCCTCTAAAACTGGTAAAGTTCTTTTAATTACGGAGGATACGAAGGAAGGCAGTATTGTCAGCGAGGTTGCAGCCATTATAGCAGAGAACTGCCTTTTTGATTTAGATGCCCCGATTAAACGTTTGGCAAGTCCGAATGTTCCGGCGATGCCGTATGCACCAACTATGGAAAAGTATTTTATGGTCAATCCCGAAAAGGTAGAAAAAGCAATGAGAGAATTAGCAGACTATTAAACTAAAGTGAGGAAGGAGACTTGATCTGTATGCCAATCGAGCAGATGAATATGCCTCAACTCGGGGAAAGTGTAACAGAGGGGACAATCTCAAGCTGGCTCGTAAAGCCAGGTGATAGAGTAAATAAATATGATCCGATTGCTGAAGTTATGACGGATAAAGTAAATGCTGAAGTTCCGTCCTCTTTTACGGGAGTGATTGAAGAACTGATTGCAGAAGAGGGACAAACCCTTCCGGTAGGAGAAGTGATGTGCAGCATTCAAATCGAAGGATCGGATAGTGGATCCAAAGAGACAACGAAGAAAGCAAAGACGGAATCTGTAGCTAAAGGTGAAACATCCGCCCAGAACGACCATTCCAATAGAAGACGGTATTCACCAGCTGTATTAAAACTATCCCAGGAACATGGAATTAACCTGGGTAGCGTAACCGGAAGCGGTGCTGGAGGCCGCATTACCCGTAAAGATATTTTAAAAGTGATTGAAACAGGTACGGATATTCAAAATCCAAGTGCCACTGAAAAAGATGAACCGAAAACTCCTATTCAGCAGTCACTGAAGTCTGCGGTCTCCTCTGAAACGATCAAGAAGCAGGAACCAAGCACGAATGATTCGGCTGTAGAAAACGGAGATTTAGCCATCCCGCTAACAGGAATCAGGAAAGCAATCGCACAAAATATGCTGCGTTCCAAGCATGAAATTCCACATGCATGGACAATGATTGAAGCAGATGTAACCAATCTGGTTCAATACCGAGATTCTTTAAAAGATGAATTTAAGAAAAGAGAAGGCTATAACCTAACTTATTTCGCCTTTTTTGTAAAAGCAGTTGCACAAGCATTAAAGGAATTTCCTGAAGTCAATTCAATGTGGGCCGGGGATAAGATTGTCCAAAAGAAAGATATTAATATTTCGATAGCTGTAGCTACAGACGAGGCCTTATTTGTTCCTGTTATTAAGCACGCGGATGAAAAAACAATTAAGGGAATTGCACGTGAAATTAATGAATTGGCCAAAAAGGTCCGTTCCGGTAAATTGAAGTCTGAAGATATGCAGGGTGGGACATTTACGGTTAATAATACCGGCTCATTCGGTTCCATCCAATCGATGGGGATTATTAATCACCCACAGGCTGCGATACTTCAAGTCGAATCGATTGTAAAAAAACCAGTTGTGATGGATGGAAATATGATTGCTATCCGTGATCGAGTAAATCTATGTCTATCGTTGGATCATCGTGTTCTTGATGGATTGGTTTGTGGAAGATTTCTGGCCAGAGTGAAAGAAATCCTGGAAAACATCACAAGCGATCATACACCGATTTATTAATCGGATAATGGAAGGCGCACAGTATGTGTGTCTTTTTTTAGAACATTTCCCGAGAAATAAACGACTAATTTAAGGTGAGTAACGGAAATGAAAGAATCGACAACAATGGGAGTGAGTAGGAAATTTTATTTTTCTTTCCTTATTAAAAGGAGATATACAAGTAGGTGAAGAAATTATAGTTTAAAAGGGGGATTAGGGCATGAAGTACACAATAGAACCTGTAGCCTTTGTGCAAAATAGCAGGAAAGAAATTACAGATGATAATTGGGGCGATATTATTTCGTTCATTGAACTGGCGGAGAATATACATGATTCGTCAATGGAAGGGATACACGAATTTTCTCATTTAGAGATCATTTTTTATTTTGATAAAGTGGATGATCAGAAGATTCAGTATGAAGCAAGATACCCAAGAAATAACAAACAATTTCCTAAGGTAGGTATCTTCTCTCAGCGAGGTAAAAACCGGCCAAATAAGATTGGGGTTACTACGGTTGAACTGATGGAGGTTAGGCATAGACAGCTTATTGTAAAAGGATTAGATGCGTTGGATGGTACACCGGTCATTGATATAAAACCTGTTATGAATGAATTTTTGCCGAAAGGAAAAGTTTCACAACCCAGCTGGTCAAGTTCATTAATGGAGAAGTATTGGTGATAGGGCGTATTGAGATCCAGAAATAAATCACTTAGTACTCTAGTGAGGATTATTTACCTTTTATTGGAGAAATTGGGTATAAGCGTGATACTATAAATTTACTAACTATTTTGTTAATTAGCGAGGGGAGGGAGCTTTCTTTTTAAGAAAGCGAGCTATGAATATAAAGGATGCTAGAAATGATCAATTTAAACAAGCAACAGAAGAGCAATGGGAGAAAGCAGTCTTAAAATCCCTAAAGGGTAAAGAATTAGATATGTTACAGACCGAAACATTTGAAAAAATTATTTTGAAACCGCTTTATTTTAAAAGCCCTGAAAAAGACGAAGTACCTGGAAAACCTCCCTATACGAGAGGAATCTATGAATCTGGCTATCTCCACCACCCATTAAAAATTTGCCAAGTAGCAAGAGGGGAAAATCTTAAGGAAACAATTATCGAGTCCCTTGCAAATGGACAAAATACCATCTCTTTTGATGTCAATGGCCTTGGTGATGAAGATTTGAATAATCTATTGAATCATCTGCCAATTCAGGAGCATCCTTTATTTCTGTTGCCTGGTGACCGACAGGAAATCCTTATGGAAAAGCTGGGTAAAGGCCTAACTAACCAACAAGGAATAGTGGCGCGAGATCCTATTTCGGATTGGGCTGAAAAAGGATCCATGCCAACTAAAGAAACTAGTAGCTTATCTAAATGGTTTCATCAAATAAAAGAATGGAATTTATCATCCCCAACTATAAAAACAATCCTCATTAATAGTAAGCCGTATCATGAATCGGGAGCAGATGCTGCCAAAGAGATTGCATATGCATTATCTCTTGGTGCGCATTATGTATATGAAGGGATACAGGCAGGGCTATCTTCAAAAGAGACGGCAGAAAAAATGGTTTTTTCATTCGCTATCGATTCTGTATTTTTTATGCAAATTGCCAAACTTCGTGCTGCCCGAAAGCTTTGGTATGCAATCGGTAAGGCGTATGGGAATGAAAATACCTTTAAGATGGACATCCATGCACAGACCTCGCAAAGAAACAAAACGACTTTTGACCGTCATGTCAATCTCCTCCGTACAACGAATGAAGCATTGGCAGCCATAATTGGGAACTGTCAGTATCTAACAGTCAATACGTTTGATGAGATGCTCACGAACAATAGTTCACTAGGAAAACGACTGGCAAGAAATATTCCTCATATTCTTAGGGAGGAATCTATGTTAATGAAAACGGCTGACCCAGGTGGAGGGTCCTACTATTTGGAGGCTTTAACAGATGAACTGTGCCAGCAGGCGTGGGATCAGTTCGTTAAATTAGAGAAAAAAGGCGGTATTCTCTCCGAGTTGAAGAAGGGGCAAATACAAAGAGAGTTAGCAGACCTTGCTAAAAACAGATTATCAGCGGTAGCCGTTAGGAAGGAAAGGGTCGTCGGAATAAATACGTATGCAAATCCAAAAGAAGAACGACCGGATGCGATAAAAAATTTAACAGAAAAGCCAAGCATCCAACAGGGAGAAAAAGAAATATTCCCTCTTGAGCGAATCCGTTTAGCTTCGGAATTTGAAGCGATTCGTTCGATGAATCTTACATGGGGAAGTGAAATAAGAATTATGGTCATTGGACTTGGGCGAGTCTCTCAAGCTAAGCCGTATATAGATTTCTCAAAAGAACTATTAGCAGCCGGCGGGCTAAGTTATACAGAAAAAACTGAAATTATGAGCAACGCAATGTTGAAGGAAGAAATAAAAAATAGCGATGCCGACTATATCTTAATTTGTGGGGATGAGAATGATATAGATGGACCATTAACGACTCACAAAGAAAACGAGGCTATGCATATTTATGCAGTTGGGAATTTTAATTTAGCAATCAAGGAATTAAATTGGCAAAAAATTGATCGCCATACAAATATGATCGACTTATTAACCACTCTTTCATCAATGCGGGAGGTAAAAGCATGAAGAAACCAGATTTTTCACAAATAGAATGGCAGTCTGTCCATGAAGAATTCGTAACTGCAACAGCAGATACATTTACAGACATTCCTACCTTCGAATCAAATGAGCAAATACCGTTAAAGCCTCTTTATCATGGGGAGGACATCAAGGAAGTAGAGCATGTTCCGTCTTTCCCTGGAATTGCTCCCTTTACCCGTGGGCCATATGCAGCGATGTACGTGAACCGGCCATGGACCGTTCGTCAATATGCAGGTTTTTCTACAGCTGAAGAATCGAATGCTTTTTACAGAAGAAATTTAGAAATGGGACAAAAAGGATTATCCGTCGCATTTGATTTAGCCACTCATCGAGGATATGATTCCGATCACCCACGTGTGGTTGGGGATGTTGGAAAAGCAGGCGTCGCAATTGATTCTATTGAAGATATGAAAATATTGTTTTCTGGTATCCCTTTGGATAAAATGTCCGTTTCCATGACAATGAATGGGGCTGTATTGCCTGTGATGGCGTTTTATATAGCTGCGGCAATTGAGCAGGGGGTAGAACAATCTAAGCTCACTGGTACTATTCAAAATGATATTTTAAAAGAATATATGGTACGGAATACGTATATTTATCCACCTCAAATGTCTATGAAAATTATAGCGGATATTTTTGAATATACTTCCGCCTATATTCCCAAATTCAACAGTATTTCCATCTCCGGATATCATATGCAGGAGGCGGGAGCACCTGCAGATTTGGAGCTTGCCTACACATTGGCAGATGGAATAGAGTACGTGAAAACGGGTTTAGAAGCAGGCATACCTATTGACACATTTGCTCCGCGCTTATCGTTTTTCTGGGGAATCGGTATGAACTATTTTATGGAAGTGGCTAAACTTAGAGCGGCACGGTTTTTATGGGCAAAACTTATGAAGCAATTTGATCCGCAAAATGAAAAATCGCTGGCTCTCAGAACGCATTCTCAGACATCGGGTTGGAGCCTTGCGGAGCAGGACCCTTTTAATAATATTGCCAGAACCTTAATAGAGGCGCATGCAGCTGCTCTTGGACATACACAGTCTTTACATACGAATGCTTTTGATGAAGCGATTGCGTTACCAACAGAGTTCTCAGCCAGTATTGCCAGAAATACCCAGTTATTTTTGCAAGAGGAAACAGGAATCACGAATGTTATTGATCCATGGGGCGGATCTTATTATGTTGAATCTTTGACGAATCAGTTAATTGAGAAAGCATGGAGCCACTTAGAAGAAATCGAAGAACTTGGCGGTATGGCAAAGGCAATCGAATCTGGCCTCCCTAAACTAAGAATTGAAGAAGCAGCCGCACGCAGGCAAGCAAAAATTGATTCAGGAGAAGAAGTCATTATCGGTATCAATCAATTTAGAACAGACGAAAAAGAACAATTCGATATCCTTGAAATTGATAATTCCAAGGTTCGCGAACAGCAAATTAAGAGGCTTGAGACTATCAAAGGTAAGCGGAACCAAGAACAGGTAGTGAAAACGCTTGATGCATTAACTGAAGCAGCGCGTACGGGAGATGGGAATCTGTTGGAATTAGCTATAGAGGCAGCGATCGCGAGGGCGACTTTAGGTGAAATATCCGATGCGATTGAAGCAGTTTCCGGACGTCATCGAGCTATTATTCGTACAATTAGTGGAGTCTATGGGTCCCATTATCGTGGGGCGGATAAAATAAATGAAGTCAGAGAATTAACGGAAGAATTTTTACTTAATGAGGGACGTCGTCCCCGAATTCTAATTGCAAAAATGGGTCAGGATGGCCATGATCGCGGTGCAAAAATAGTTGCCTCTGCTTATGCAGACCTTGGGTTTGATGTGGATATGGGACCACTGTTTCAAACGCCGGAGGAGTCTGCTAAACAGGCAGTGGAAAATGATGTGCATGTTATAGGGATGAGCTCTTTAGCGGGAGGACATAAAACACTCATGCCGCAGTTGGCGATGGAGTTAAAAAAACTTGGCCGGGAAGATATTGTAATCATTGCCGGGGGTGTTATTCCGGAACAGGATTATGAGTATTTATACGAGCATGGCGCATCAGCCATATTTGGTCCGGGAACCATCATACCAGAAGCAGCCACTACGATTTTACATGAAATTTATAAAAGGCTTGGGTATGAGGAAGTGTCTAAAAATGATAGACCATAATCAAAACAAGAAAAAAAGATTTAGGAGAGTTCACAATAAGGCCCTTAATACAGAGGATCTTGTCCAGAACTTACGAACGGGTCAATTACAAGCGTTATCCAAAGCAATTACATTAGTTGAAAGCAAAGGAAATGTTTATCGTACACAGGCAGAGGATGTTTTGCAAGCCATTCTCCCCTATACAGGCAATTCAATTCGAATAGGGATCAGTGGTGTGCCGGGAGCAGGGAAAAGCACCTTTATTGAGAATATGGGATTATACTTATGTGAGCTTGGATATAAAGTAGCTGTACTAGCCATTGATCCAAGCTCTTCCATCAGTGGAGGCAGTATCCTTGGAGATAAAACGCGTATGGAAGAACTATCGAAGCATCCTAATGCCTTTATTCGACCTACTGCTTCAGGTGGGAAATTAGGCGGCGTCCATCGTAAAACACGAGAGAGTATGATGATGTGTGAAGCTGCCGGATATTCAGTGATTCTAGTGGAGACTGTTGGGGTTGGCCAAAGCGAGGCGGAAGTAAGGGATATGGTGGATTTTTTCCTCCTTCTGACTCTAACGGGTGCCGGAGATGAACTGCAAGGAATGAAAAAAGGAATTTTGGAGCTTGTGGATGGTATTGCTGTGAATAAAGCAGACGGGGAGAATGAGAGATTGGCAATGAGAGCTAAGGAAGAGTACAGTCAGATCCTCCATGACCATACACCGTCTACAAAGGATTGGACAGTAAAAACATTTACCTGCTCTGCTTTACATAAAAAAGGACTAAATGAAATATGGGAGTCGATTCTTGATTTTTGCGAATTTACAAGGGAAACAGGCGAATTTTCGAATAGAAGAAAGCGGCAGCTCACAAAGTGGTTTGAGAGTGAAGTGGAACAGCAAGTCCTTGATCACTTTTATGCAAATAAAATGGTGAAAGAACTCCTGCCAATCATAGAAGAGAAGGTCAAAAATGGAGAAGAAATTGTTTCAAAGGCAGCCTCAGAATTATTTCATCTGTATTTTCTCTCTAAAGATAAGTAAAATGAATAATGAAACATAAAAAATGGATAGCCGTTTGGCTATCCGTAAATTTAGGAGTATAGGGGGTCATCTTAATTAAATGTACTATTCCCCTATGCAAGTTAACTAAACCTAAAATGGAATATTTTATAAATTGGAGCTGCTCTGATACTATATAGATAGCTCTGTTAGAAAGGAAGATGTTAAAATGAGCATGAATTTTAATTTATTCATGAATGATGTAGTTCGCCAGGCACGTGAGGAAATACAAAAAGCAGGTTATACAGAATTAAAGACAATAGAAGAAGTTGATGAGGCGCTTACGAACAAGGGAACCACGTTGGTCATGGTTAACTCTGTTTGTGGGTGTGCTGGAGGTATTGCTCGTCCTGCTGCCTATCATGCAGTGAATTATGACAAAAGGCCGGATCAATTGGTAACCGTCTTTGCAGGCCAGGATAAAGAAGCTACTGCCAGAGCGAGAGAATATTTTACGGGTTATCCACCTTCCTCCCCGTCATTTGCGCTATTAAAGGATGGAAAAATCCTTAAGATGGTTGAGCGTCACGAGATTGAGGGGCATGAACCAGTAGAAGTAATTGAGAATCTCCAAAAAGCTTTTGATGAATATTGTAAAGAAGTTTAAAGAAATAAAAGAAATAAAGTCCATGTAGAGGCTTTATTTAAAAACACTGAATATAATTAAATTTTATATATAATTTCAATATAATATTATCGAAGAAGTATCAATTAATGATACTTCTTTTTTCGTTTTATATAAAATATTTAAACTATTTTAATATAATATTAAATATTTTGCAAAACTATATTTATGTGTTAAAATACAATTTGTTGTATATATAATCAGTAAAAATCTTAATCATAGAGGTTGATAGTTTATTCATGCATAACAATGATACTATCAGCATGAAAACATAATCTAGCGGGGGTAAAGGAAAATGAAAAAATGGTTGCTTAGTTTATTGACAGTTGTATTGTCTGTTTCAGTATTAACAGCTTGCGGCAGTTCGGACGAATCAAGTGGTGATTCTGGAGATAAAAAAGTTTTAAAAATGGCTACATCAGCCGATTACAAACCATTCGAATATATTGATACAGCGAAAAGTGATGAAATCATTGGCTTTGATGTAGATCTAGCAAAAGCGATTGCTGGTAAACTTGGTTATGAAGTACAAGTTGTCGATATGGATTTTGGTGGTTTGGTAACAGCTCTGAAAAATGGACAAGCTGATTTTGTTATGGCTGGGATGACTCCAACTGAGGAGCGTAAAAAGAATGTGGATTTCTCTGATGTTTATTACACAGCAAACCATATGATTGTTACTTCAAAGAAAAGCAAAATCGAATCAGCTGAAGACCTGAAAAATAAAAAAATCGGGGTTCAAATGGGTTCTATTCAAGAACAAAAAGCCCAGGAATTAGCAAAAACAACAAAAATGACGGTTGAAAATCGTGATAAGATTCCTGAACTGGTACAGGAAATAAAAGCAGGACGTTTTGATGCTGCTATAATTGAAGATCTAGTTGCAAAAGGTTATCTTGAGAAGAATAAAGATTTAACAGGATTCCTTCTTGAAGGAGATACAGAAGAAATTGGATCAGCCATTGCCTTCAAAAAAGACAGTGAATTGCGCGATCAATTTAATGCTGAGCTTAAAAAGATGAAAGAAAATGGAGAACTGGATGAATTAGTTCTAAAATGGTTTGGCGGGGACGCTGAATAAGGAAATTTCAGAAAGGGAGTGACCCTTTCTGAAATTTTTCTTTTTATTAATTAGATAGGAGAAAGTTTATGAATCTTGATTTTACAGATATTATTCCTTCTATGCCTTATATACTGGAAGGTGTTTATACGACATTGCAAATAGCTGCACTGGCTGCATTGTTTGGTTTTTTACTTGGAACAATTATTGCCTTGTGCAAAATTACTACTATTAAGCCTCTTATTTGGTTGGCTGATTTTTATACATCCATCTTTAGAGGTACTCCTTTAGTTCTTCAATTAATGATTATTTATTTTGCTTCACCGCAATTATTTGGTTTTCAGATTGAAGGGTATTGGGCAGCCGTTCTTGCGTTTTCTTTAAACTCAGCTGCTTATATTTCTGAGATTATCCGTGGGGGAGTTCTTGCGGTAGACAAAGGACAAAGAGAAGCAGCAATGGCGCTTGGTGTTCCTTATAGTAGTATGATGGCCAACATCATCCTGCCGCAGGCCTATAAAAATATCTTACCTGCCTTAATGAATGAATTCATCACGCTTACAAAGGAATCTGCGATTGTCACAACGATTGGCGTAATGGATATTATGAGACGTGCCTACCAAGTCGGGGGCCAAACCTTCCAATATTTAGAGCCACTTCTTTTTGCGGGTTTAATTTACTATGTATTGGTTATGATTTTAACGCTGATCGGAAAAATGCTTGAAAAGAGGTTGCAGCACTGATGATTAAAGTAAAAGACCTATATAAAAGCTTTGGAAAGCTGGACGTTCTAAAAGGGATCTCCACAGAAATAAAAGAGGGAGAAGTAATTGCTGTTATAGGACCATCTGGTTCTGGTAAATCAACCTTTCTCCGTTGTTTAAACTTAATGGAAAAGCCGACTTCCGGGCAAATCTGGATTAAGAATGAGGAGATTACAGCACCAAAAACAAATGTTTTGGCCATGCGCCAGAATGTAGGAATGGTATTCCAGCACTTCTATTTGTTTCCTCATAAAACAGTGTTGGAAAATATTATGTATGCTCCAATTAAGGTTCGTAAAGTAAAGAAAGAGCAAGCGAAACAGGAAGCAATGGAGCTGCTCAAGAAAGTCGGCATGCAAGATAAAGCGGATGTCTACCCTGAGCGCCTCTCTGGTGGTCAAAAACAAAGGGTAGCGATTGCAAGAGCACTTGCCATGAAGCCTGAAATCATGTTATTTGATGAACCGACTTCAGCCCTCGATCCTGAAATGGTAAAAGAGGTTCTCGAGGTTATGAAGTCACTGGCGACTTCTGGTATGACGATGGCGATTGTGACGCATGAAATGGGATTCGCCAAAGAAGTGGCCGATCGAGTATTGTTTTTGGATGGAGGCGTAATAGTGGAGGATGCTCCTCCGGCAGAGTTTTTCTCTCAACCTAAATCCGAGCGTGCGAATGACTTCTTGCAAAAAGTACTTTAAAAAGTTTATGATATGTTTAAAAAGATGGTCTGATGTCAGAGCGTCTTTTTTGCATTAAATTTGCAGGAGAGGTTGTTCTAGTATGTTTAAAATCGGTTATCGAACCGTTAAAACGGCGATAGGAACGCCAATTGCCATTTATGTTGCTCAATTAATAGGGCTTCAAAGTTTCGCTTCCGCAGGAATTATAACGATTTTATGTATCCAGAGAACAAAGAAACGGTCGTTCAGAGCTGCTGGTGAGCGTTTTTTCGCTTGTTCGTTAGCGATGATTTATTCCTTTGCATTTTTTGAACTTCTCGGATATACACCTCCTGTCATTGGATTAATGCTGTTATTTTTTATTCCGACTACTGTAGCATTAAAGATATCTGGTGGTATCGTAACAAGCAGTGTAATTATTCTACACTTATACGGTTCAAACTCGATTACATTAGCAAGCTTGCTTAATGAATTTTTACTTGTGGTTATTGGGATTACAGTTGCTTTTTTGGTTAACTTTTATATGCCGAACATGGAGCGGGAACTGAAAAAATATCGGGAAGAAATTGAAAAGCTCTATAGCATTATTCTGAAGGAACTCAGTGAATACTTGATTACGGGGAACAGTGTCTGGAGCGGTAAAGAAATCATAGATGCAGAAAGTTTAGTCCGGAAAGCTGTCTATTATGCAGCACTGGAGGAAGAAAATCATAAAATAGTTGATGATGCTTCTTATTATCACTATTTTAAACTCCGCGAAAAACAATTGAGTATTTTAAAGAGAATACTTCCTTTAGCAGCTAAAATGGATTTATCAGGCGATGAAGTCAGTCATGATTTGGGTGAATACATTGGTTTTTTAAGTGATAATGTCCACTATCATAATACTGCCCATGAATACATACATATGCTTGAGGAGTTAGTGGAAGAAGTAAAGAAAAAAGAGATTCCGACAACCTTCGAGGATTTTGAAAAACGGGCAGCCCTTTTCCAGCTTATTAAAGAATTAAAGGACTATCTAATTATCAAAAGTACAGTGAAACCGCTGCCAAATACCAAATCAAAGCGATGAATGAAAATTAGCCATAGAGCCCATCCTAAACAATAAAAGGATGGGGTTTTTTTATGAAATGGATGACGCTTTGGTTAGTAATGCAGGTAATGTCACCGATATGGCCTCTAGGCCCCAATCCCATACCCGGTGATCCATTTATAGTGATTAATAAAAAGACTAATCAGCTTGTGTTTTTTGTTGAAAATCAGGAAAGATATCAATTTTCGATTGCAACTGGTAAAAACAATGAAGACACACCGGAGGGATTATTTACGATTGTCACAAAGTTTGAAGACCCGGAATATACCAAGAAGAAAATCCCGGGGAAGGATTTGAGAAATCCACTCGGTTCCAGATGGATGGGTGTAGATGCCCATGGAACAAATGGGAGAATTTACGGGATTCATGGAACAAATCAAGAGGATTCAATTGGCAAAAATGTATCTGCCGGCTGTATCAGGATGAAAAATAAAGAGGTCGAAACTCTGTTTGAATCAGTACCACTTGGAACAAGGGTATATATCTATAATAATTCTGACACTCCATCCACCTACGCCAGGTTATTTCATGCCATACACGAAAAAACCTCATCTGACTCTCCGTGAGAGTATAGATGAGGTTTATTTTAATTTTATAAGAATGCTGATAGACCTGATAGAAGAGTGACTACTACCATCGTAATAATCATAAGATAAACAATAATTTTTTGTGTACGCTTCTTGGACATAGAGTTACACTCCCTTTATATTCTTCTATTTGATACTACTATGTTTAGCAAAACTCCTCAAGTCTAAAAATATCATTCATTATTCAAGTGTAATTTCTTTATAGAATATTGAGAATGTTCTATTATTTAAATAGGAAGATTAAGGGGGATTTGTATGCAAAAGGAAATGAACCATATTGGGATTGCTGTTCGCTCCATTTCGAAAGCGCTTCCTTTATATGAAGGGATCTTTGGAATGGTAAATGAAGGGGAGGAAATTGTCGAAAGCCAAGGGGTGAAAGTCGTTTTTTTATCCGCTGGCAATACTCGGGTAGAATTATTGGAGCCTTTGCATGAAAAAAGTGCTGTTGCTAAATTTATCGAAAAAAGAGGAGAAGGCATTCACCATATTGCTCTTGAAGTAGATGATATCAAAGAAAGAATCAACGAACTTAAAAACAATGGTCTTCAAATGATTGATGAAGAACCCAGACCCGGTGCCCATCATACACAAGTAGCTTTTATACATCCTAAATCGGTACAAGGGGTTTTAGTAGAGATTCTAGAAAAGCCGAAACGGGAGGAATAGATAAGTGGATATGTATGAGAAAATAACTGAACTGTACGACAGAAAACATGATATCGAGCTTGGCGGCGGATTCGATAAAATTGAGAAGCAACATGATAAAGGGAAGCTGACAGCCAGAGAGAGAATTGACATTTTGGTCGATAAAAATAGCTTTGTCGAGCTGAATGCTTTTGTCGAACATCGCAATAAAGACTTTGGTTCTGATCAGGTGAAGGGGCCAGGCGATGGGGTTGTAACTGGTTATGGCAAAATCGATGGCAGACCGGTCTATATTTTTTCACAGGATTTTACCGTTTTTGGCGGTGCACTTGGTGAGATGCATGCCAAAAAAATATCGTCTATTATGGATTTAGCCGCCAAAAATGGAGCCCCTATCATTGGGTTGAATGATTCAGGTGGAGCAAGAATTCAGGAAGGTGTTACCTCGCTTGATGGGTATGGTCAGGTTTTTTATCGTAATGTTATCTATTCTGGAGTTGTCCCGCAAATATCGGTTATTATGGGGCCGTGTGCGGGAGGGGCTGTTTATTCTCCAGCAATTACTGATTTTGTCTTTATGGTCGACCAAACGAGCCAAATGTTCATTACTGGTCCAAAGGTAATTGAAACAGTAACGGGGGAAAAAATCAGTTCTGAAGATTTAGGTGGTGCAAAAGTTCATAATTCCATTAGTGGCAATGCACATTTTGAAGGAAAAACGGAGGAAGAAACATTACAAAAGGTAAGGAAAATTCTCTCCTATCTGCCTTTAAATAATGAAGAAAAACCACCTGTCAGGGAATGGAATGAGGAAAATGATTATTGTCCTGATATAGCTGAGCTTGTACCCTATGATGGAATTCGTCCCTATGATGTAAGGAAGGTTGTAATGGAAGTAGTCGATTCAGATTCTTTCTTTGAAATACAAGAGCATTTTGCGCGGAACCTGGTGATTGGTTTAGCGAGAATGAAAGGTGAAACGGTCGGATTGGTATGTAATCAGCCAAAATATATGGCGGGTGGACTCGACATCGATTCATCTGATAAAGCAGCAAGATTTATTCGGTTCTGTGATTCATTTAATATCCCGATTATTACATTTGAGGACGTTACGGGGTTTTTCCCGGGAATCAAACAGGAGCATGGGGGAATTATTCGACATGGCGCCAAAATTTTATATGCTTATTCAGAAGCAACGGTTCCAAAACTTACAGTCATTCTGCGTAAAGCCTATGGAGGGGCTTATGTAGCCTTAAATAGCAAATCAATTGGGGCAGACCTTGTCTATGCCTGGCCAAATGCAGAAATCGCTGTGATGGGACCTCAAGGGGCAGCTAATATCATTTTTGCTAAAGAAATTAACAGTAGTGATGATCCTGAAGCAGTACGTCAGCAAAAAATTGAAGAATATCGTGAAAAATTTGCAAACCCTTATGTTGCGGCCAGTCAAGGGATGGTCGATGATGTGATTGATCCAAGAGAAACTCGAATAAAACTGGCGCAGGCGTTAGAGATGCTTCGGACAAAGAAAGAATCAAGACCGTCCAAAAAACATGGTAATATTCCGCTTTAAACTTTTTAGAGTCCGGTTTCGGGCTCTATTTTTGTCTGTCTGTCTTTTGGAAAAATAGAAATAGCTTTTATCTACCAATACCAAAGTAAGTTAAGCTGAATAAAGATTCTTAAGTAGTAAATGGTAAACAAATAAGTCTATATTAAGGAAGTATCGAAGTATTTTAAATCTATATTTATATAGGGAAAAACTGTCTACCCTTTGTCCGGGCTCGACCTCTTTTCTTATGGAAGAAACATCGGTATACTTATAAAGTAACTTATTCCCGGTTAGGAGGAAGACAATTGATTAATGAAGAAAGATTATTACAAGAATTTTTAGAATTGGTGCAAATTGATTCTGAGACAAAAAATGAAGGACAAATAGCAAAAATCCTAAAAGATAAATTCAGCCTTCTGGGCCTGGATGTATATGAAGATAATGCAAAGGAACTTACCGGGTTTGGAGCAGGTAATTTAATTTGTACGTTACCAGGCACTAAAGAAGGTGTGGATACGATTTATTTTACATCCCATATGGATACAGTCGTTCCAGGTAAGGGTGTCAAACCTTCTATTAAAGATGGTTATGTAGTATCTGATGGTACGACTATTCTTGGGGCGGACGATAAAACGGGCCTTTCTGTTATGCTTGAAGTTATCCGTGTATTAAAAGAAAATAATATTGAACATGGCCCAATCCAGTTCATCATCACAGTTGGAGAAGAATCCGGCTTGGTGGGTGCAAAAGTATTGGATCGTTCTCTTATTAAAGCTACATATGGTTTTGCATTAGATAGTGATGAAGCAGTTGGCAATATCATTGTTGCTGCACCTACACAAGCGAAAGTTAACGCTATTATTAAAGGAAAAACAGCGCATGCAGGCGTTGCACCGGAAAAGGGCGTCTCTGCGATTACGATTGCGGCTAAAGCTATTGCTAAAATGCCGCTTGGAAGAATTGATGAAGAAACAACGGCTAATATCGGCCGCTTTGAAGGTGGTTCACAAACAAATATCGTTTGTGATCATGTAGAAATTCTTGCGGAAGCACGCTCTTTGATACCTGAAAAAATGGAAGCTCAGGTTGCTAAAATGAAAGATGCGTTTGAATCAGTAGCTGCTGAAATGGGTGGCTCTGCTGAAGTGGAAGTAACAGTTATGTACCCAGGATTCAAATATGACCACGGAGATCATGTGGTTGAAGTAGCTAAAAAAGCAGCTGAGAAAATTGGCCGTGAACCAAGACTTCTTCACAGCGGTGGAGGTAGTGATGCAAACGTAATCGCTGGACATGGTATTCCTACCGTAAACCTTGCAGTGGGATACGAAGATATCCATACAACAAACGAGAAAATGCCAATTGCTGAGTTAAATAAACTAGGTGAAATGGTATTGGCGATTATTGAAGAAGTTACAAATCCATCTAAATAATGCTAGCATGCATGATGCCACTGGAATAGTCCAGTGGCAATTTTACATAAACAATGTGTTTAGCTCCAGTTAAACAGTGAATATAAGGGATAAGAGGGTCTAAGAGATGGAACAACGTCAAGTTAAAAAAGGCGGAAGAGTCATTTTACATGTGGATATGAATAGTTTTTATGCTTCTGTAGAAATGGCCCATAATCCTGTATTAAAAGGAAAACCTTTGGCAATAGCCGGGAATGCGAAGGAAAGAAGAGGGATTATTGTTACATGCAGTTATGAAGCACGTAAATTTGGTGTCAAAACAACAATGCCAATTTGGCAGGCACAGAAGCTTTGTCCCGGCCTTATCCTGATGGAACCTAATTTTGACCGATATCGCACTGCATCACAGGGGATTTTTGATCTGCTGCGGATGTATACACCACTTGTAGAACCCGTTTCAATTGACGAAGGCTATCTTGATATTACTGATTATTGTGAGAACCAATCACCCATAGAAATAGCTCATACGATTCAAAAAAGAATTATGGAAACGATGGATTTGCCATGCAGTATAGGTATAGCTCCAAATAAGTTTCTGGCCAAAACCGCTTCGGATATGAAGAAACCAATGGGAATTACGATTCTGAGAAAGCGTGAAGTGCAGGCTAAACTCTGGCACCTGCCAGTTGGTGAGATGCATGGAGTTGGCCAAAAAACGGCCGAAAAACTGGCCACATTAAATATTCATACGATTGGTGATTTAGCCAATGCGCATGAATTGGCACTTAAAAAACTTCTTGGTATAAATGGCATCAGATTAAGAGAAAGAGCCAATGGTATAGACAGGCGTGAGGTAGATCCGGAATCTATTTATGACTTTAAAAGTGTTGGAAATTCGACTACTCTTCCAAGAGATGTAACGAATCAGCATGAATTATTTGAAGTGCTGCAACGATTAAGTGAAAAGGTCTCTGGTCGTTTAAAGAAGAAGGAACTACTGACTATGAAGGTCCAAATTATGATTCGCTATAAGGATCGAAGGACTATAACACGAGGCAAAACTCTGGAAAATCCAATTAATAAGACTGAAGAGTTATACAACCATGCCCGGGATCTTTTTACAAAGCATTGGAATGGCAATCCTGTAAGGCTATTGGGCGTAACAGCAAATGAAGTGGTTGAGCAGCAGGAAGCAATCAAGCAATTGGATATTTTTTCGTTTGTTCAGGACGAAAAAGAAGTGAAATTGGGTACGGCTATGGAAAAGCTGACTAAGAAGTTCGGGGATAAAATTATCCAAAAAGGGATAGAAATAAATAGCAATCAAATAGATGCCAATACAAGTTTTAGCAAGGACTTCTTAAAGCGTCCCAAACCCAGGAATGACAAGGAAAACTAATTCGTCGCACTTGCG
This sequence comes from Pradoshia sp. TA40_28, assembly GCF_059694525.1. Taxonomy (NCBI): domain Bacteria; kingdom Bacillati; phylum Bacillota; class Bacilli; order Caryophanales; family Bacillaceae; genus Pradoshia; species Pradoshia sp. TA40_28. The sequence goes on along the minus strand of NZ_JCATZO010000008.1, from coordinate 87,249 downwards.
CAAATGGTGTAAAATTGCTAAAGTTAATACGGTTTAGTATAGCGAAAAAACAATGAAAGGAATGTTTACAGATGGAAAAACAACAAATCGGTGTAATCGGTCTGGCCGTAATGGGCAAGAATTTAGCATTTAATATTGAAAGCCGCGGATATTCCGTTTCAGTATACAATCGTTCATCTGAAAAAACAGATGCTATGATGAAAGAGGCGGAAGGAAGAAATGTCCATCCTACCTATTCAATTGAAGAATTCGTAAACTCTTTGGAAACACCACGTAAAATTTTAATTATGGTTAAAGCCGGTGCAGCTACTGATGCAACCATTGCCCAATTAACTCCTTATCTTGATAAAGGGGATATTCTAATTGATGGCGGAAACACATTCTTCAAAGATACACAACGTCGTAATGAAGAATTAAGCAAGCAAGGCTTCCATTTTATTGGAACAGGTGTATCAGGTGGTGAAGAGGGTGCATTAAAGGGACCTTCTATTATGCCTGGAGGCCAAAAGGAAGCGTACGAGCTAGTAGCTCCGATCTTAAAAGCAATCTCCGCTAAAGTAGGCGATGATGCTTGTTGTACATATATTGGACCGGATGGAGCGGGCCATTATGTGAAAATGGTCCATAATGGAATTGAGTACGGAGACATGCAATTGATTTCCGAATCCTATTCCTTATTACGTCATATTCTTGGTCTAAACGCTGATGAACTTCATGAAGTATTCTCTGAATGGAATAAAGGCGAACTGGACAGCTATCTAATCGAGATTACTGCTGATATCTTCACGAAAAAGGACGAAGAGACAGGCAAACCAATGGTAGATGTAATCCTTGATAAAGCAGGCCAAAAAGGAACTGGAAAATGGACTAGCCAAAGTGCACTCGATCTTGGCGTTCCACTTCCGATCATTACGGAATCTGTATTTGCCCGTTTCTTATCTGCATTAAAAGAAGAGCGCGTGGAAGCTTCCAAGGTATTAACAGGTCCTCAAGTGAAGGCATTTGATGGAGATAAAACAGCATTTATCGAATCCATTCGAAAAGCTTTGTATTTGAGCAAAATTTGTTCGTATGCACAAGGCTTTGCACAAATGAAAGCTGCATCTGACGAATTTAATTGGGATCTACAGTATGGCGATATCGCGATGATCTTCCGCGGAGGTTGTATCATTCGTGCACAATTCCTACAGAAGATTAAAGATGCTTATGATCGCAACCCTAATCTTAAAAACCTTCTTCTTGATGATTATTTCAAGGAAATTGCAACAAGCTACCAGGAAGCATTGCGTGAAGTCATTGTAGCGGCTGTCCAAGCTGGTATTCCGGTTCCAAGCTTTACAGCAGCACTGTCTTACTATGACAGCTATCGTGCTGAAACATTGCCTGCAAATCTTTTACAGGCGCAACGAGACTACTTTGGCGCTCACACATACGAGCGTGTAGATAAAGAAGGTATTTTCCATACTGAGTGGATGGAATCTTAAGAAACAACAAAAAGGACGGCCTAAAGATTCATGATCTTTAGGCCGTCTTTCTTATGTATAATGACAAAAAAATCATTCATACTAGTAAATGATTATACAACCCCTGGTGACAGAAAAATCGAAGTAGTCTCAAAATAAATTGACACTTCCGGCATATCTGGAATATACTATAAAAAATAAATGTAAAGGACTGATAGTGGGACGATGAAAATCTAATCTTATTTTCGCGATGTTTTTGAATAAAAACAGAAGCCTGAAAATTGGATTAGTGTGTCCATAACACGTTCTTTCGTTGAATAGAGTATAAAAGAATACGGCTGCAGTTAGTAGCGTGTGTTTATTTGTATACCTCTGTTGATAAACGATGTACACACCCCCTTCAGGCTTCTGTTGGGGTTTTTAGTTGTCTATTATAAGAGGTGATTGGAATGAATATACTCAGTCTGAAGGAAATACAGAAAAGCTATGGTGAAAGAACGATTTTAAAAAACATTAATATGGAGATAGGCAGCCGGGACCGAATCGGATTAATTGGTTTTAACGGAACAGGAAAAACAACATTGGCCAATATCATGACTGGAATAATTCAAGCAGATAAGGGAAATATTCAGTTTGGAAAAGAGAATGTCAGTATTGGATATTTACGACAATCGATTGAATATACAGTCGGTACCTTTCAATCCATGATAGAGTCGGGAGCTGAATCCGGGATGTTTGCGCTGACGAGTCAGCTTGGATTGGCAGGTACTCCAGGGTGGAATCCTGAACGTTTGGAACATTTAAGCGGGGGTGAGCGATTAAAGCTAGCGCTTGCACATATTTGGTCAACTGAACCTGATTTATTGATTCTTGATGAGCCAACAAACCATTTAGACCTGGACGGGATTCTTTGGTTGATAGAAGAGCTGGCATCGTATAAAGGTGCTGCCATGGTGATTTCTCATGATCGTTACTTTTTAGACCAGGCAGTCAGCCGTATAGTTGAAATAGAGAATGGGATTGTGCACAAGTATACAGGCAATTATAGTTTCTATAAAAAGCAGAAAGAAGAAAAAAGAAAAATTCAACAGCACCAGTATGACAATCAGCAAAAAGATAAGAAGCGGATTGAAGCACAAATGAATCAATTGAAAAATTGGTCTGAAAAAGCGCATCGTGACTCAACGAAGCATGGAACGGGCTCAGAAAGAAAGCAAGTGGGCAGAAAGGAATATTACCGAGCTAAGGCTAAGAAGATGGATATTCAGATTAAATCCAAGAAAAATAGGCTGGAAGCGGAGCTTGCAAAAAAAAGAATAGAAAAGCCTGCTGATGAAGTAAAAATTGAATTTGAATTTCAGGTCAATGACAAACGAGGCAAACGGATTATGGAGGCAAAAGATTTAAAAAAACAATATAGGGATCATGTAATTTTTGACAATAGTCATTTTTATGTAAAGAATGGGGAATGCATTGGTTTGATAGGTTCCAACGGGGCAGGAAAAACTACATTAATACGGATGATTTTAGATCAAGAGCCAGTCAGTGGGGGAGAGTTGTGGAAAAGCCCTACTTTAAAAATTGGTTACTTAAGTCAGGATGTAGGAGATCTTTCTGTTCATATGAAACCAATTGAAGCACTTAGATTATACGATAGAGATTCGATTTTCAAGGCGAAAACGTTATTTACAAATCTCGGTTTCACAGCTAGGCAAATAGACGAACCAATCTCCTCCTTATCAATGGGGCAGCGTATGAAAATAAAGTTAGTGCAAATGCTGTTGGAAGGGTATGATTTACTGATTCTCGATGAACCGACGAACCATCTCGATTTACCAAGCAGAGAGCAATTGGAGGAGACTCTTTCTACCTATGCCGGAACTCTGTTAATCGTATCGCATGATCAATATTTAATTCAACGTCTCTGTAATAAGCTATTGGTTATTAAGGAAAAGGTCATTCGACGTGTTGAAAGCAGCAATCAAAAAGGGCCTGAACAAATACCTGTAAATAAGCATATCGAAGAAGAGCTTATGGTTATTGAAACGAAACTAGCTGCAGTAATAAGTGAATTGAGTTTGTTAATTCCCGGTGATCCCAGTTTTGAAGCATTGGATAAAGAATTTAAGCGATTGGTTGATCAGAAGGCATTGCTGAATAGAAGCAAAAAGTAACAAGATATTCTAACCCATACGATAGATTTTTTGAGCAATAGGGAAGATAGAGAGTCAAAAAATGATTCCTACTGTTGAAGTCTTCTCTGAGAAATACCGTGCCAATAGTAAGGTATTTCTGTAGGGTTAGCAATTCTAAAATAACTGGACAGTACTTATAGTCGCGCATATTGTTTGAAATTGTCAATAAATATATCAAACTGTGGGTTTTATTAGCGATTTTCAAGTGCAGTCCTATTTTAACTATTGAGAAAGAAATAGCTCAAAAGAGTCTTTGAATGATAAAGATTTAACATGTTCCGACTAACTATGATCTGAAAAATAATTATTATAATATATCATGAATGTTTTGAAATTTAAAAATTTATCCTGTATAGTTTTAATTGTATTAGAAATACAAATTCGAAGGTAAAGTAGGTAAGACAGTATAAAATGCAGAAAAATAGCATTCCAAACTTATTGGGTCGGGTAGGAGAAATGAATTTATTTAGTATATTAAAATATTAAATTGGTGATTTCATTCATCGCTCGGAAAGTGCATTCTAGACTGTATTAAACTACTTACTACTAACGTAACGATAAGTAGGAGGATGAACAATGGGACGTTTACAAGATCAAGTAGCCATTATTACAGGCGGAGCGAATGGTATAGGTAAATCGATTGCATCTCGTTATGCAGAGGAAGGCGCAAAGCTAGTAATTGCTGACTTCAATGAAGAAGCATTACAGGCTACTGTCAATGAATTTAAAGCGCAAGATATCGAGATAATGGGTGTAAAAGTTAATGTGGCAGTTGAAGAAGATGTTCAAAAAATGGTAGAAGAAACAGTGGCTACATTTGGCCGCGTAGATATTTTAGTGAACTGTGCCGGGGTATTGGATAGAATGCAAGCCGCACATAATGTAGAAGATGCTGTTTGGAGCCGCGTAATGGATATTAATGTGGGCGGAGTAATGCGCAGTACGCGTAAAGTATTGCCATACTTCCAGAAGCAGGGAAGCGGTGTAATTGTAAACCTTTCTTCCATTACAGGGTTAACAGGCGGTCGTGGCGGATTTACCTATACGGCGGCTAAACACGCAGTCACAGGTATGACAAAAAATATCGCGTCACACTATGGGCCACAAGGTATTCGCTGCAATGGAATTGCACCGGCGCAGGTAGAGACTGGATTAACCGGTTCTGTGGAAGGTTTGGATATGGAAGGATTGCAATATGCGACTCGTGGTGTTAAATTGATGCCTCGTGCCGCTAAGCCGGCAGAAATTGCAGATATTGCCCTATTTCTTGCAAGCAATGAATCTTCTTACATCAATGGTGTTGTATTGGCAGCGGATGCAGGCTGGTCTGCTTACTAAACTAAAACCAAAGGAATCCTAGGTTTAAGTTAGGTTAAACGAATAGAGGATAATTGCCTATTAAAGAGTTTGTTATCCTCTTTTTTACTCCTATAAAAGTTCCTTTATCAATCTTGTTTCATTCATTCGTATTAATTATAAAGAAAAACGAATAAAATGTGATTGAATGTCTGGAAAAACAGAGGTATTTTAATAAAAGGATTCATTCATTAAAGAGGCAGCATCCCTACACAGGGATGCTGCCTCTTTGTTAAGTAAGACAGGATAATGTAAAAGTCGTTACATAACAACCTGTCTTTATTTATATTTCTTTTTAAATTTTTCAATGTTGGAGTTTGAACCGATTAGTAAAAAGTCGTCTCCTTCTTGCAATGGGAGATCTGCAAAATGAGATAATATTGGTTGTCCATTACGAAGAACCAAGGATACTGTTATATCGAATTTTCTAGAAAAGTTCAATTCATTCAATGATTTTCCATGCATCATTTCAGGTACTTGCATTTCAATAGCAGAAATATCCTTCGTGATTTCAATATATTCAATAACTCCTGTTAATAATTCTTGACGAGCCACTTTACGTCCCGCTTCTTCCTCTGGCAGGATAATACGATCGGCACCAAGGCTTTTTAGGATTTCTCCAATTTCTCGATTATTGGCTTTGGCGATAATTTTTTTCGCTTTTCTTTCTTTCAGCTTTTTCGTAATTAGAATGGCTGAAAAGGCGTCAGAGCCTATCGCGACAAAGACAGCATTGAATTGATCGACTTTCAATTCATCTAGCACAAGTGGATCACGGAAGTCTCCAACGATTGCATGAGTCGAATATTCATCTAAGCTTTCTAGATTTTTTTCTTCCCGATCAGAAACAATGACTTCACAATGTTGTCTGTATAACTCTTTTACGATGCCTGTACCAAATCTTCCCGCTCCAATGACTAGGTATGATTTCATGAGTAATGTCCCCTTTTTAGCCTACAGCTAGGTCTTCTTTTAAGTATCTTGATTTAACCTTATCGACTTTGAAAATGGTATAGATAAAACTAAACACACCTATGCGGCCGATAATCATCAATGTGATTAAAACTGTTTTTGAAACAGCTGTCAATTCTGTTGTGATGCCGAAGGATAACCCTGTATTTGTCAGGGCTGATAATACTTCAAACATTAATGGCTCCAATGGCTGTGGCTGCAGCATGGTTAATAAAATGGTACAGCCAAAAAATAATGCTATAAAAGTGAAGAATACCATAAACGATTTATCAACTGCTTCCTGAGCAATCGTTTTTTTATAAATGACAACCTCTTTTTGTGATTTAGCTACTGACAATACTTTAGAGAGCAATACAGCAAAGGTTGTTAACCGTATACCTCCTCCTGTACTTGAGGATGCTCCCCCTATAAACATAAATAAGGTTAGCAATAAAAAGGTAGTAATTGTGATCTGGGATACATCAATCGTTGTAAGCCCGCCATTTCTGGCTGTAGCTGAAAAAAACAATGAATTTGATAGTTTTTCCGAAAATGATAGCCCATCAAACGTATGATTTGATTCCAATAAAAAAAATACAGCCATACCGACAAAAAGGAGGAGCGAGTGAAGACGAATGTTTATCTTTGTAAACAAACTTTTCTTCCTTCTAAATGATAAGAAGTACTCAACCAGAGTCGGATAGCCTAAGCTCCCTAAAAAGATTGTGATGGCTGTTGTAATTAGGAAGAGATGATTATGTTTAAAAGAAATCAGGCTATCTCCGAATAAATCAAATCCGGAATTTGTAAAACTGGCTACTGCATGAAAAGCAGAAACAAATACCGCATCCCAAAAATCATCATATCGGGGCCGAATCTCTCCGAATAAGATAAAGAAACAAAGGGTTTCAACCAATAACGCAATGACTAATACGGAAATTCCGAGAGAAGTAATGGAACTCAATTTAGATTGGTTTTGGTCTTTGGATAAAAGAAGCATACTTGATACCGTAATCTTTTTATCCATTACAACAAATAGGTAACTGATTAATACGACAATCCCAATACCGCCAAGCTGCATTTCCACCATCAAGATGGACTGTCCAACTCTCGTTAATACCGTACCTACATCAATTGGAGTAAGCCCTGTTACGCTTAATGCACTTGTAGACAGAAACAGAGAATCCATAATGGATAACCCGCCTGTATTTGACTGGGGAATCCACAATAAAAACGCAAATAAAATAATACAACCTATGTATAGGTAAAATATTTGCCGGAATGAGTGGATTGAAGATCTACTTTGCTGCATTTTTATTTAATCTCCATTTCATCTTGTTATATTAGTTAGTTTAACTATAATATATCCTTTTATAGCAATTTCATCGTACTATAACTCATTGTAAAAAACCAAATAACATTTTTATTAAGGGATTTTACCAAACAACAATTTTTTACTCTATCACAATTCCTCGAAATTTAAAACAGAAAAATAAATTTTATATATGTATGTTTTATGACAGATATTTTTTAAATAAAAAAATACTAGTTAACTAGACAAATAGATGGAGATATTTTGGAAGAACTGAATATAAATAAGTGAGGACTATGATGGGAGGGGAACCATTATGGACAATATTCAAAATTTATATAAGCGGTATAAAAAGGGAGAAAAGTTTGCTAAACCCTTTAGTCAAAAGCAATTAGGCCAACTAAGCGCAAAGGATCCATCAGAATTGGCATCCAACAATAAGGTGGTTCAAGACATGTTAAAAAAATATTCACAGCAATTTCAAAATAACAGGCATTTTATATGAGTAATCTGGACAGAAAGAATAGGAAACTATGACCTTATTACATGTGAATAAGGGTCTTTTTGATGAGTAAACAAAGTAAAACCCCTTAGGTAGGGGTTTTAACAAAGGGCCATTCTTCTTTTTCAATCATGAGAGCATATTCAATATTTTCAGCTTGATACATAAGGGCGTAATGTAAAAATAAGATATTCTGTTTATCTATTACATCAAATTGAGATGAGTAGCTGGACAATATGGTTACTTTTTCACTTCCCCGATAGTTAAAATGGAAAACAAGCCTGTTTTTCTTCAATTTAGCAAGAGGAGCATCCCAGTTTAACACTTCTGGGTCGCCTGTTTCTTTTGAGAGTTCGGCATAATTAAGCTCCGTTCCGGTAAGGCGATTAAAATCTTTGGTTTCACATTCAAAGGTAATATTATATCTTTGTTTATAGCTGATTTTAAAATCCTCTAAAAAGTAAGCAAGAGCCGAAAAATAATCTACTTCCATCGTTTCTTCATCGAGAAATGTAAATAATTTTCCAATAGTGGCATCTGAATACATCGTTGACAGGAGGGTTGCTTTTGAGCTTTGCAGTTCAATGAAGGCCACAGCTGCTGTTTCTTTATCTTCCACCTCAAATTCCATTTGAAATAGCTTGAAGCGTTTGAGCTGTCTTGTTGTACTGGGGATAATTAGAAATAAAATAACCCAGACTGATAATAAGAAAATCCCTTTTATGATAGTGAGCAGAAAGGTGGAGGAAATTAAAGGCTTCATCACGTACTCCGTCCACCATGTGGCGGGTACAGCGGTTGATAAAGGGATGGGTTTCACATCTCCCCATACCAATTGATAAAGGGTCCAGCCAATGATGAAAAGCAATCCACCATAATAGATAAACGTCAGTACATCGTTTAATAATTCTTTAATTGATAAAAGAAGTTGTTTGAGGACACTTGGAATCCGCTTCACAATTTTTTAGCCACCTCTTCGCATTTAACAGGAAAGAGTTAAAAAATTAATCATAAATATATATGCGAAGAGGGGGAAGAGTATGCTACTTGAATCCTAAATTTTAATTACTTTATTTAGCCGCTAAAATAACGGTTGGATCCTCAGGTTTTGGTTTGAATGTTATCAGTGTTTAGCTGTACTATCGGCTGTTTTAATCGTAATACCACCAAGTTTTGTTTCAGCCTGAACATTCGATATCGCTGTTTTCGCGACACCTTTTCCTATATCTATACCTATCGGAGCCGAGTTCTTTATAGAAATATTGCTTAAATGGATGTAATCAGTATGCTGGTTGCCGCCAACCACTTTTATATCTGTACCGGCGGTGTGGAAATTCTCGATAGTTAGATTGGCAAGCGTGATATGACGGGACTTATATTGGATAGAAATCATCGGATTAGTTTTGTAGTCATAATTCGGATCTCCAAGCAAGGTAAAGTGATTAACGATCACATTTTGATAAGCTGATATAACAAGGCACCGTGGTGTAGATCCTTTATAAAGGTCAGTGAAAACAGGGGCGATCGCCACGATATTTGTTGCTGTGATATTATAGGCTGATTTAGATTGCGGTTCGCCTTGTAGATGGTGTCCAATGTGCCGGAAGTTATACGAGCGATTATCATGGATAGAAATATGACCGATGATATGAACATTTGAAGCAGCCGATGCTGTTGCATGCGCTTTGATTTCAACTCCACCAAAACATCTGGTTGAAGAATTATTAATCAGCCAAACATCATCAGAACCATCATCTATTTCAAACCCGTTGGAATTAGAAAATCCCTTTTTATGCGCTCTTCCGCTTGGATCACACATATGGCTGTTCGTAATTAAAATATGGCTGCTGTGGTGTGTCGTAATGCCATCATCACCAAAACCATGCCCATTGAGATGATCTAACCATATATATTTGCTCGGCCATCTGGAACGTGTGCCATCTCCAAAATATGTATAGTAGGCGGCAGAAACATCAAAACAGTGTAAGCCGGCATTACGGGCTGCAACATCCTTCACCCATCCATACGTAACGTGTGCATATGTTAAACAACTGGAACGGTTGTTACCTGCGCTTGTATGAACATCCTGTGGAAGTCTTTCCACGTTCCAGTCAAGTGTCATTCCCTGCACGAGAATATGATGATTGCCTAAAATCGGGTTCGCGTTCGTAATAAGAATAGCTTTCTTAGGAGAGTCACTGGCTAATTTAAGAATCGTTTTATCTTTGCCCTCACCGACCAAACAGGTATAGGAAGGGAGCTTCAGACCTTTTGTAATAAAAACACCTTCCGGGATATAAACCATTCTCCTCCCTTTGCCAAGAGCGATTTCAAATGCTTTCGTATTGTCTGTCAAACCGTCACCAACAGCCCCATAATCCATAACGTTAACTTGTTCCTGAATACTTTGATTAAGATGTTGATATTCTAAATCCAATTTCTTTTTCCACTCAGGATAAGGATGACCATCCAGAATGGTACAACCAGGAGGATTTAGAAGAGGAGGCTGTCTTTTTGTTGTCAATAGTAGACGGGGTAATATATATTTCTTGTTTTTTTTAGGTTTTATGTTGCCCTCAGGTTGTGGAGGGAACATATTTATTGTCTCTTCAAGTAACCTATGGGTCTCTTTTGCCAGACTTGCAGCGGTTTGCTCTAACGGAATCCATCTGGACAAGAGAATGGCATTTTTATTGGGATCATGATTTTTGGATAAGTACAGCATAATGAGCTTTACACCTCACGTAATTAGAAAGAATGGATGTTAGTGTATTCCCTTTGTCCAGGTAAATTAATCGTAATCAAAATGTAATGTGAATTGTAGGTATCTTACCATATTATATGGGTATAAAATATAATGTTTGTATGGATCGTACAACTGGGAAATTTGCTGAAAGAAGGAGAATCCAATTGAAAAAGTTATTTAAAACTGAAATAGGAAGTTGGATTATCTCTATAGTATGTGCCATTGTCTTAGCTTACGTTGTCAAAACATTTTTCATCTCCTTTTTCATAGTAGAAGGCGCCTCCATGGAACCAACGCTTTATAACAATGAAAAAGTCTTCGTCAATAAGTTGGCGGCATTTAATGGTTCAGTTGACCATCAGGATATTGTGGTGATTCGAGATGAAGAGAAAGATAAATATTATGTAAAGCGGATTATCGGGTTACCTGGCGACAAGGTTGAACTAAAGGATGACACACTCTATATCAACGGGAAGATTAAAGATGAACCCTATCTACCAGAGGAACAAGAGGAAAGTGATTTACTGAAGATTAATAGGACAGGTGACTTTAATGCAGTGAAAGTTCCGGAGGATCATTATTTCGTGATGGGGGATAACCGTTGGGATAGCAGGGACAGCCGTAATGGGCTTGGCTATATAGATGAGGATGATTTAGTCGGTACATGTGAATATGTAATCGTACCACTTAAATATGCGAGAAAAACTGATTAAAAGCAGTGAGTCTATAAATCTTCCCTATAAGAGATAAAAAAGATGAATCGCTCTAAGTCGATTCACCTTTTCTATCTTAAATATTCCGCTTATATGTTTCTTTTGTCAGCACTGGGAATTGATCCACTGGAGCATCCAGCTTTTGTACGTTGAAAACTTCACCATATTTTTCGAGATCACTGGCGATTGCATCCTGCAGCTCTCGGGTTGGAACCTCCACATTGTATTTAGTACCTTCATGCAGAAGCCTTGGCTCCGTTTCAAAATAAACATAATACATGGAAAATCCCTCCAAACTATTGTTTGGTTGTTGTATTCCCTTTTTAAGATTCTCAAAACAAATGAATTAATGAATTTGGAAGAATTATAGACCGTTTACTTGGTAAATATGGATATCCTTGTAGTTCACCTTTGAATCTTTGTTTTTCATCTCAATCTTGCCATCGAATATGGATGTATCGTCTTCGAAATTATATATTTTTATAAATGGCTGCTTTTGTTCGCCTCTATAAGTGATAATCATCTTATTTTGATATAATTCCATATTGTGTTCAAAAGTATTTGGTTCCAATGGAATAGTATTTTTATTTTTGATTTTTTGATTCTCCAAATCATACATAACCATGTTAACTGCTTTGTTCCCATTATCTTCTTTAATAGTGGAAGTATATAAAGAACGATTATCATAAGCTAGATAATGGGCATCATCTTGTAAAAGCTGTTTCGCCAAATCGGCCGGAAGTTTTACTTGTTCTGATTTTCCAGTTTTGTAGTTGTAAGCATATAATTCACGATTGGTCGTTTGGATATTTTCCCCAAACTCATCAGAGATTGATTTATCCAATTGGAATATAAAATTAGGATTAGATTGAGCTGGATTAATGTCTATTAAGCCAGTTATATAAAAGCTCTGACGATCCGTCTGTTTTTCTGTAATTAGGATCGAATTGTCGTCGACTAACTTCTGCTTTTTAAGGTCAATCGTGTATTCATGAAGCTGGCTTCTTCCATATTCATCCATACTTTCGCTGAGTGTCATTACACGTAATTCATTCATAATGATTTGAGTATCAAGGATCTCAATATAGGATGCACTTCCTTGATTTGGTAGTTTTACTTCGAAAGAATTTGTATCCTCTGTTTTTGTGTTTAGCTGATCAATTTTGAATCTGAAATTATACATTCCATGTTCAGAGGAAAAATCATAGTTGAAGTTGACATAAATAACTTGTTTTGTATCATTATAGAGCTGGATATTAGAATTTTTCCCCCTCATAAAGGAAGGATATCGATCAGTTAGATCTCTCAACTCAGTTGTTTCTTTTCTTTTACTCCAATAGTCCATTTGCTCAAAAAAGGATAAGTCAGACCGATAAAGGGAACCCTCTTTAGTAACCTTGAGATCTTCTGTAAATGTAAGGTCTTCATAACTGGCTTCTAGGGTTACTGTATCCAATAGTTTGGCGTCTCCATTAGTTTGTTTAATGTAAAAATCAGGAAGGTTAGAAGAGGAAAAAGCCTGATTTACATAAAAAATAGAAAGAGATAACACGGTAATAAGCAGAATCACGATTGAATTTCGGTATATTTTCATTTGTTTCCTCTCCTTATACAGTAATTTTCTTATTTAATAAATAACGGCTGAGTAAAATGGAGAACGCTCCAACAATAAGGCCAACTGCAATTTCAATCATAACCACTTCTGAATTATAGAAATAATCCGTTTTACCTAACCACTCTATTACGCTTATAGGTAATACAAATGCACTCACAATAAATACGCCGTACACAATGGCTAGAATAATGCCTTTCCATTTAAAACTGCGCTCAAGAAGTACAGCGGTAAATAGGAAAGTTAAAAAGGTAAAACCTGCACCGTAGTACAAGATAAATTGTGTCAAAGTCTGTGGAAGAAGGATTCTAACAAAGGATTTATTTACTAAACTCATAACAGAAATTCCACTCAAATACTCAGCGGATACAAACCATTCCAGAATTTTTGACTCGATTGGAAGGAAAATCAACTGAACGGATACTAATAAAAGAACGAGCAGCATTAAAGCTGTTAATTTTGAAAAATAGATGGTCATTCTGGATGTAGGAATCATCAATAAACGATAGATAAATGAACCTTTACCGGACCAGTCACGGTACCAAATCAGAAAAATATATAAGAAAATGGCGCCGGCACATAAAGCAATCGGGGCATTAAATAGCATAGAACCCACATAGTCAGCCATTCCGAACAGTCCATTTTCTTCGATAAAGATTTCTTTAGGGATTCCATTCATTAAGGAATCATTTGCCCTGTCCATGTAGCCTTTAGCCTGAATGATTAAACCAGCAACCTGTATAATAAAGACACTGATAATCATCCCATATAAAATTTTAGAGAACCGATTTAATTCCATATTCACAAGCTTAAAAAAGCGACTCATCGTATATACACCTCTCTCATGACATCTACGACAGACTTACCTTCATTAGTCCGAACCTCTTCTGCGTTAAATTCTTTATAAACGACACCGTCATTTAACAAAACTACTTTATCAATGAGGTGCTCAATATCATTGATTTCATGTGTTGTGATGATAACACCGCGATCTTCAATCAGATGGCTTGTGAAAACATCTGCTATTTGTTCACGGCTGAAAATATCGATGCCGGAAAAGGGTTCATCCATTAGAACATAATCTACGTCCTGCGCTAATCCCAACAACAGATTAACCTTTGCGGTATTTCCTTTTGATAAAGTTGAAATCCGTACATTTTCATCTAGCTTAAAAAAGCTTAATAATTCGTCAGCACGTTCCTGATTCCAGCTTTCATAAAAATCATTCATAAAATCCATAGCTTCTACAATGGTGAAATGGGAAAGCATCGTTAAAGAATCAGGAATAAATGTAATCTTTTCGTATGATTCCTTTGTTCGTTTGGCTCCATTTATTAAAATTTCCCCTCCATTAACGGGGGTAAGACCCATGATGGATTTCATAACTGTGGTTTTACCAACACCATTTATACCAATCAAACAAGTAATTTCCCCTTTGTTTGCTGTAAAACTAACCTCATCCAATACTTTTTTTCTGCCGAATTTCTTCGTCAACTTTTTTACCTCTAACATGATATCCCTCCCTACTCTTGTTCCGAGTTGTATTTGTCTTTGACGATACTCAATAGTTCATCTACCGGTAATTGGATTGGTTTAATTGCCTGAACAAAGGTATCTACAGCTTCATGAATGAGCTCTTGGCGGACGCTCGACAATATGTTCTTATCCGTTGTGATCCGGCTTGGGAAATTTCTTTCAGTGTGAATCAATCCCTGTTCCTCCATTTCCTTATACGCTTTTTGAGCGGTATTAGGGTTTATTTTTAGAAGACTTGCAAGCTCACGTCGAGAAGGAATTTCCTCTCCGCCTGCAAGCCGGCCGGTCGCTATTTGTTCTTTGAAGTAACGGACAACTTGTAAATAAACGGGATCCCGGTTATTAAAGATGATGTTCATTTTTTCATCTCCTATGGCTTGTATCCAATTTTTGGTGTGTGTACTATGCGGTTCATACACTTAATATGTGTACTATACAGGTAATACACCAAGACTGTCAATAAAAAGTAAAAAAAATCCTTAAAAGGTTTTTGAAACAAGTAATTGTTTATAAAGGGAATGGCAAACTAGGAAGGATACTCTGGAGAAGGAGTTTACTTATCATGCAGAATACAGGCCTTGTTTTAGAGGGTGGTGGAATGAGAGGGTTATATACAGCTGGAGTACTAAGATATTTGATGGAACATGATATTTATATCCCCTATACAATTGGTGTTTCAGCCGGGGCATGCAATGGCTCTTCCTACATCGCTCGGCAAATAGACCGTAATTATTCAGCGAATATTGAATATGTTTCCCATCCGGAATACATCTCCTTTAAACGTTTTCTGAAGAAACGAGAATTATTTGGAATGGATTTTATTTTTGATAAAATTCCAAATGAACTGGTTCCATTTGATATGAAGGCATTTTGTGAAGCTAAGGAACAGTTTGTCATTGGCGTGACAGATTGTCTCACAGGGGAAGCCGTATACTACAGTAAAGAGCACCAAACAAAAGATATTATAACGATCCTCCGCGCATCTAGTTCCATACCTTTTTTTGCTCCGGAAATCGCTTATGATGGAAGAATGCTGCTTGATGGGGGAATTGCGGATCCAATTCCGATTCAAAAATCTGAAGCAGATGGGAATACAAAAAATATAGTTGTGCTTACCGGAAATAAAGGATATATGAAAGGTTCATCGTTTAATTGGTTTGCAAAAAGAAAATATAAGAACTATGAAGGGTTATTAAAGGCACTCCGTGATCGGCATATTCTTTACAATGACACGGTACGTTATTTAGAGGAACAGGAAGAAAAGGGGAATGTAGTCCTGATCCGTCCGATTAAAAGATCAGATGTCAGTCGAATTGAACGTAACCCGGAAAAGCTGAAAAAGCTGTACAATCAAGGATATGCAGAAGCAAAGGCTGCTTATAGAAAAATAAAAAAGCTACTATAATAACAACCCATCACTTTGTGATGGGTTGTTGTTTGAATGTTTATGGCTGTACTAATTCTGATTGCAAATAGTGCCAAATTAAAGTAGTAGTATGTTCAATGGAACTGATATGGGTTCTTTCGAAAGCATGGGAAGCGTCAATCCCGGGACCAATCAACCCATGAATAATGTCATAGCCGGCACGAATAGCAGCTGAGGCATCAGAACCGTAATAAGGATAGATATCTACGCGATAATCCACCTGATGTTTCTTTGATAACTCGACAAGATGCTGACGCAAGCCATAATGATAGGGACCGCTTGAGTCTTTCGCACAAATGGAGACGCTGTATTCATCCGTTGCCTGTCCTTCCCCGATTGCCCCCATATCTACAGCCAGGTATTCAACTGTTTTTGCTGGAATATTGGAGTTGCCGCCATAGCCAATTTCTTCATTATTAGATATTAAGAAGTGGGTGGTATAAGGTAGAGTAATGTCTTCTTCTTTCAACTTTTTAATGATATACATCAGAATACCAACGCTGGCTTTATCATCCAAATGACGTGATTTAATAAATTCGTTGTCTGTCAGTTCAACACGCGGTTCGAAGGAAACGAAGTCGCCGACTGATATACCCAGGTTTTCTGTATCCTTCTTGCTTTTTGTGACAGCGTCAATTCGTACTTCCATGGTCGCATCCTCGCGTTTAATGTCCCCCATATTATGATACACATGGACAGATGTTTGATTGAGGAGAATCGTCCCTGTAAATGTTTTCCCATCAGCTGTATGGATTTTGCAGTATTCTCCTTCAACAGCATTCCAGCGAAATCCACCTACCATCGATAGTTTTAAGCGTCCGCTAGGCTTGATTTCTTTAACCATAGCACCTAATGTGTCAACGTGGGCTGTAAGGAAGCGATGTTTTGAATCATCACGCCCCTTGAAGGTTGCCAATAAGGCCCCTTTGTTTGTTTTAATTGTCGTCACACCTGTGGATTGCAAAAACTGTGCAACATGATTGATTACTTCTGTTGTATATCCGCTTGGACTTGGGATGGATACCAGTTCTTTTATATATTGATAAATTTCTTGACCATTAGCTTTCATGATTCCTAATCACTCCTTACTATGTATAAATGTATTATATCACTGTTAAAAAGTTGGACAAAAAAGTAAAAACAACTTGCATTTCGAAGCTTTGAATTGTACATTTATAGTTAAATAAATATTCTGATAAATCTTATCAAGAGAGACGGAGGGAACTGGCCCTATGAAGTCTCAGCAACCGCCAATCATGGAAAGGTGCTAAATCCTGCAGGACATCATTTTGTCTTGACCGATAAGAAGAAGCCTACTTGAACTAAAGTCTTCTTCTTGAAGACTTTTTTTGTTTATAGTATCTGTTAGCTTCTGCGTTCGTGTACAAAATGAAAGCCAGCCATATTCTATAAACAAAATGAAGGATTAATGTTGGGAGCAATTAAAAAGAGCAGGAAAGGTATGTCAAACATACGTGTTAGGGTTTAATGATGAGAGAGGAGTCATATATATGACAACAGTTAAAATCGAAACACTCTTAGCTCAAATAGGCAATCGAAGCGAAACACAGACAGGTACGGTTAATCCACCAGTCTATTTTTCCACCGCTTATCGTCACGATGGAATAGGACAATCAACCGGGTTTGATTACATTAGGACAGGTAACCCAACCAGAAAATTATTGGAGGAGGGAATTGCTGAGCTTGAGGGGGGCAAGCAGGGCTTTGCTTATAGTTCAGGTATGGCGGCTATTCACTCATTGCTTTGTTTATTTTCTCCAGGGGATGAGATCGCCGTCTCTGCTGATCTTTATGGGGGGACATACCGATTATTCGAACAAATATGGAAGACATATGGAATCAAAATCAAATCATGCCAAACCTATTCGGATTTTGTTGAATCCATTACGGAACGTACGAAGGCCTTTTTTATTGAAACCCCAACAAACCCGCTTATGCAGGAAATGGACATAAGTGAGATTGCTCAACTGACGCGTGCAAATGAACTATTATTGATCGTTGATAATACATTTTATACACCTATTCTGCAAAGGCCGCTTGAGCAAGGAGCAGATATTATTGTCCATAGCGCCACAAAATATTTAGCGGGACATAATGATGTATTGGCCGGTTTGATTGTCGCAAAGAGTGCGGATATTGGCACACGCCTTGAAGAATACCAAAATGCAACGGGAGCTGTGCTTTCACCCTTTGATTCCTGGCTTGTAATGAGGGGAATGAAAACATTAAGCTTACGGATGAAGCAACATGAGGATAATGCCAAGAAAATCAGTCGATTTTTAAGAGAGCGAGAAGAAGTGACGGATGTCCTTTATCCTGGTAAAGGAGGGATGATATCATTCCGACTCAAATCAGCAGAATGGGTCAATCCCTTTTTAAAGAGTCTCAAGATCATTTCATTTGCAGAAAGTCTGGGCGGAGTAGAGAGCTTGATGACGTATCCTGCAACACAAACACATGCAGATATACCAGAGGAAGTGCGCATACAAAATGGAGTATGTAATTGCTTGCTGCGTTATTCTGTTGGGATTGAACATACAGATGATTTAATTCAAGATCTCAGTCAAGCTTTTGAATCAATAGTAGGGAAATGATAGGCTAAAGATTTTAGTCGATATCTGGGATTACGTAAATTCAGCACGAGCGCCTATAATAGCTGGTAGTGCGTGGGTGAACGGATGAATAAAGCTTTATTCTAGTAGAGGGAACCCATATTGTTTAGGGGTTCCCTTTCGTTTCCTTAAAAGCAACAGTATGGGAAGAGAATCGTGCTTAGAATACGGTTATAGTCGGTTATCTACGATTATTTCTTTGGCACTAAGGTGTATCTTTGGTAGTATTGTTCTTTGGTGGTTGAAGAACAGGTTAAATGAATTGATATTCAAGGAATTTTTTCATGATATTTTTCAATTTTTTTACATTATTTAATATTCATGTAGGCAATATAGAGTACAATTTGATATTCTATACGTATAACGGACTTTATGAAAAAAGGATAGGGGGAGTGATGACATGAAAGCTTTAATAAATATAGATTATACAAATGATTTTGTAGCGGATGCTGGCAAATTAACTTGCGGTAAACCTGGAAGAGAAATCGAAGAATATATTGTTTCTTTAACCGAGAAATTTATTAAGGATAGAGAGCTTGTTGTATTTGCTGTTGATGTTCATGATGAAAATGATCCCTATCATCCTGAAAGCAAATTATTCCCTCCGCATAATATACGAGGTTCCGAAGGACGTTTATTATTTGGAAATCTTCAAAATGTGTATAATACATATAAAAGCCAAGAGAATCTCCTATGGATTGATAAAACAAGATACTCTGCCTTTGCCGGAACCGATTTAGAAATTAAATTGCGTGAACGGGGTGTTACAGAGTTACATTTGGTTGGAGTCTGTACAGATATTTGCGTTTTACATACAGCGGTAGATGCCTATAATAAAGGGTTTAAAATTGTGATACATAAAGATGGAGTGGCGAGCTTCAATGAAGCCGGCCATGAGTGGGCCTTGTCTCATTTTGAACACACACTGGGAGCCAGTGTTTTGTAATTGGAGGAGGAAGTTTGATGACACATTATCCGGATGACAGCTTTGCTTTACATACAGATCTATACCAAATTAATATGATGGAAACCTATTTTAAAGATGGAATCCATAATAAAAAGGCAGTATTTGATGTCTATTTTAGGCGTAATCCATTTAATAATGGATATGCCATATTTGCGGGGCTTGAACGAGTCATTACATATATTAAAGAATTAAAATTTACCGAAAGTGATATTGAATATTTAAGGGAAGAGCTAAAGTACGATGAAGAGTTCCTGAATTATTTAAAGGAACTTCGTTTTACAGGGACCATCAGGAGCATGAAAGAAGGCGAGCTCGTTTTCGAAAATGAACCGCTGATGCGAATTGAAGCACCGCTTGCGGAAGCTCAACTAGTTGAAACAGCTATTCTTAATATCATTAATTATCAAACGCTTATTGCCACAAAGGCATCCCGCTTAAATGTAGTAACGGAGGGTGAATTGCTGTTTGAATTCGGTACAAGAAGAGCCCAAGAAACAGAAGCAGCTATTTGGGGAACAAGAGCCGCGTATATCGGTGGATTTCAGGCAACCAGTAATGTCAGAGCCGGGAAGAAATTTGGCATTCCGGTAGTGGGAACGCATGCGCATGCACTTGTTCAGGCTTATCGAGATGAATACACAGCCTTCCGTAAATATGCAGAATCACATTATGAATGTACATTCCTTGTTGATACATTTGATACACTTAAGTCAGGTGTACCGACTGCTATACAAGTGGCGAAGGAAATGGGCGATAAAATTAATTTTAAAGCCATTCGTTTGGACAGCGGAGATCTGGCTTACTTATCGAAGAAAGCGCGAGTTATGCTGGATGAAGCAGGCTTTACTAATACGCTGATAACAGCCTCCAATGATCTGGATGAGGCTACCATCCTAAACCTTAAGGCACAAGGGGCCAAAATTGATATGTGGGGAGTCGGCACGAAGCTGATAACAGCCTATGATCAGCCAGCTTTAGGGGCCGTCTATAAAATGGTTAGCATTGAGGGCGAAGATGGCACAATGGTAGATACCATCAAAATTAGTGCAAATCCCGAAAAAGTAACCACTCCTGGCATGAAGAATGTATACCGGATTATTAATAGAGAAACAAAGAAATCAGAGGGCGATTATATTACTCTCGAACATGAAAATCCTGCTGCTGAGGAATCCTTAACGATGTTTCACCCAGTTCATACATTCATTTGCAAGGAAGTAACAAATTTTGATGCGGTGCCATTGCACGAAAATATCTTTATGGACGGACAATTAGTATATGAAACACCAGCCTTAAAGGATATTCAACAATTTTCGAAGGATAATCTAGACTTGTTATGGGATGAATACAAACGATTCCTTAATCCGGAAAAATACCCAGTTGATTTAAGCCCAAAATGCTGGGAAAATAAACGAGTGCGTATACAGGAAGTACAGGAACAAGTGAGAAGGAAGAAACAAAAGTAAGAAACTGAAGATAATCATTGATCCACCTTGCCATAATGGACAAGGTGGATTTTTTGTTATTAAATTGATTTTGGCATAGAATGCTGCATGTTGGTATAGATGCGAAGCCATATGCTTAATGTATTTTGTTTACAGAGGTCTTTCATTATGATAAACCGAACCTGGCATTTAGCCAGGTTTTATTTTTATCCATTTAGAGTTAAATCCATCCTTTAATGGGACCATTATGTGTATGATTGTCGTTATATGGAGAAAAAACAAGAAAGAAAATAGTGAAAATAGGTTTCTGGAAGTATGTTAGAATCAGCTAATTAACTGTATAATATTGGAAACCTATGAAAGAGGGTGGGGACATGAAAGTGGGTTCCTTAATTAAATATTATCGAACTAAGCAGGGATTAACTCAAAGTGAGCTGGTCGAAGGCATATGTTCTGTACCTCATCTAAGTAAAATTGAACATAATGAAAAGGAAGCCAATGATCAAACCATTAATTTATTATTACAACGCTTGGGTGCAGATTTAACGAAGGTCTATGAACAAAATAATACAGTAAAAAGATTGCTGGATGAATGGATTGAATATATAAATTATTTTCAGATTGAAGAGGCAAAAGAAATAGATCGGCAGTTGAATGAATTAGTAGATTTTATTGCCTATACACCTCACTTGTTTTTATTTGAACTATACAAAATGCGCTATTTATTATTTATTCAAGAAGCGGATCAAGCAATCCAGCAATATAAGTGGCTTGAAAAACAGAAGAAAAACTTGAATTATCAGGAAATGTATTTGTTGCATTATTATCATGCAATCTGTTTACTTTTACAGAATAAATATAGGCAGGCTAATGAAATATTGGAGGAGTTAGTTTCCACGAGCAGAGATGGGATGAGTGTTTCCGCGGATGTCTATTATCATCTAGCCCTAGCTAAATGCCATATGGAACAACATGGGCATGCCATCTTCTATGCAAACGAAGCCTTAAGTGCATTTACTGCTCAATATAATACGAAGAGAATTATGCACACATTGGTCATCCTTGGAATCAGTTATACCGATACAGGTATTTATGAGGTGGCAGCTGAATGTTATAAACACTTGAAAAGAAATGCTGAGATTCTTAATGAACCAACGACTTTATCCATTGCCTATCATAATATTGGTTATTTAAAGCAAAAGATAGGAGAGTTGAGTGAAGCAAGAGATTATTATTATAAAGCTATAAACTGTGAAGCAGGTAATCCTCATTCTTATATGGTCAGCCTTTGTGCTTTGGCAGAGACCTCGTATTATTTGGGGGAATGGGAAGAAGCAAAAGAGTATTTACTTACGATCAAGAAGAAAGCACATGAAACTGGATCCAAAATATATCAAATGCTGCCCAACTATTTTTTATATATGATTGAGGGGGAGGAAGAGAAAGCTATCAATTATTTAGAAGAGTATACCCTGCCCTATTTGTATAATGGAGAATCCCATTATAATGACATACGAAGTGCCAGTAAAATTTTGGCTGACTATTATAAGAAATCAGGCAAGTTTCAGAAAGCTTTGCAATATATTTATACAGACTACTAGTTAAGGGGGAAAAGATATGAATAGAAAAGCACCGATATTGCCACCCATCGTGTAAAGAATATTGTACCTAGAGGAACAAAAGAACTGATTGTGCTATCAATCGGTTCTTTTTTATTTTCTGTTTATAGCCAAAAAACTAGCAGCATTAATAATGATTCATTTAGTATATAAATTTTGTTGGGAAAATATAACAGAGATGAGTCCAAACGCCTGTTTGGATTTTAAGGCATGTAGGTCTCTGTAATTATGAATAAACTCTTTTTTATAATAAATAGGACAGAAAATGTAACAAAATGTCAGAAACATCAACCAAATAACTTGGGAAAGTTTTCAAATCTGACAAATTAAAAAGAGAAAATTCAGAATTTATAGTTAATTTGTTCCATTTTCAATGAAAAAAAAAGCTTCTATAATAACGATACACCTAGAAATGTTCACAAAAAATTAATAATTGAGAGGAGACTAAAAAGATGAGGAAGAGAAGGATCGTTGCTGGAGTTGTCCTAAGTGTATCAATGGCATTTTCTTTTAGCTCAGGAACAAATGCTGAGGTTAAATCAAGTGCGAAAGATGTCAGTTCTGACAAAACTTATCGTGTTTTAATTCAGGGATCTCAGTCGGAAAAGACGAAAGTTAAGAAGAATATGGGAGCGCACCGAGACTTTAACAGTCAGGGATTTACGACAGATGTTTCTGAAGAAGAATACAATAAACTACTGAAAAATAAGAATATCAAAGTAGAAAAAGTACCGGAATTTAAAATAGCTGCTACCAGTATAGAGAAAGCTACTTCTGCTCCTTCTACACGTGTACCGTGGGGGATTAAAGCAATCTATAATAATAGCTCTCTCACATCTACAACAGGTGGCAGTGGAATTAAAGTAGCAGTATTGGACACAGGTGTTTTAAAAACACATGCAAGTCTTTCCTCCAACATCGAACAATGTAAAGATTTCACCCAAACAAGCAGCACTGTTGTAAATGGATCATGTGCCGATGCGAATGGCCATGGTACACATGTAGCTGGAACAGTGGCTGGTAATGGTGGCGGATCTGGTGTATATGGCGTTGCACCTCAATCTAAAGTATGGGCGTACAAAGTGTTGGGTGACGATGGGTCTGGTTATTCAGATGATATAGCTGCAGCAATCAGACACGCGGCAGACCAGGCATCCTCAACAGGTTCAAAAGTAATTATTTCTATGTCACTTGGTTCAAGCTCTAATAACTCTCTCATAAGTAGTGCCGTAACGTATGCCTATGGTAAAGGTGTTTTGATTATTGCAGCAGCTGGTAATAGTGGGTCTTCTGCTAATACAATCGGGTATCCAGGTGCCTTGGCGAATGTAGTAGCTGTAGCAGCACTCGAAAATGTCCAGCAAAATGGAACCTATCGTGTGGCTAATTATTCATCCAGAGGGAATCCATCTACTGATGGAGATTATGTAATTGGCGTAAAGGATATTGAAATATCAGCTCCTGGCTCTGCTGTAGAATCAACCTGGTATACGGGCGGATATAATACAATCAGTGGAACTTCCATGGCTACCCCACATGTATCTGGACTAGCCGCAAAAATCTGGGCTTCCAATACAGGATACTCTCATACACAGCTGCGTGCTGAATTACAAAGACGAGCGAAATTATATGACATTAAAGGTGGAACTGGAGCAGCGACAGGTGATGATTACGCATCTGGATTCGGTTTTGCTAGAGTACAATAATAAAAAGTATGAGTCAGCCTCCCGATGTTTGGGAGGCTGAATTCTAAAGGAAGTAATTAAAGAAAAGGATATCTTTTAACTGGAATTGAGGCATAATCTGTAAAACTTCTAGCAATGAGGGGAGTGATTTCCGTCATAATAGCCTAAAAAAGAGTGAACTTTAGGAGAAAGAGCTAAATTTACAGAGAATCCGGCCGATCTGGAAAGGAATTCAGCCGATCTAAGAGAAAATCCAGCCAAAGTAGAGGAGAATCCAGCCGACGGAGCATAAAAAGGAGCGGGTAAGAGGAAAACAAGCTGACAGTGATATAGCAAATCAATCACAATAAGTAACCCATTACAATCTCCCTTTAGTAAGTTGCCATTAGTAAAATCCTTATAAAGGAATTGATGATGATGAAAAAATGGTTTCGAATGAAAGGATGCGTAGAGTTATTTCGCTCGATGGCCAAGAAAGGAATGTTATATGTTTATCAAGTGGGACTAGTTAGTATTGCCGGTTGGACTTTGGCAAGTTTAGTAATGGCGTATCATGAAGTGTTGATGAATCCAATCCAGCTTTTAATGGTAACGGAATTGTCTAATCTTGATAAAGGTTGGTTTGTAGCATTGATGACCAATATGGTAACCTCGGATGCAAATCGGATTATTGGCAGAGGTTTGTTGTTGTTGATGATTTGGATATTATTATTTCTATTTGTGCCCTTAGCTACGAGGAGTTTAAAGAGTTTCAGATTATTTCAGTTTGAAATAGAGTTGGAGGATGAAGATCCACCAGAGGAACAAATTCCAGTTGAGATCTTCCAGTATGCCCGATTAAAAATCATATCGAATATATATACCGAAAATAATAAAATGAGCCTGTACCGTTTCTATAATCAACAAAGTGGTTTAGCGAATTACAAAGAGGCGCTGGCCTTCTATTTGGAAATAATGACGGAAGAATATTGGGAACAGGTGAAGATAGGAATTAATTGGGGTTTATATGAATGGCAGTCACTGCCGGAAGAATGGAGACATCAGGCTTATATTTCAGCTGATAAAGCTAAGCCTTGTATAAGAAATAATAAGCAAGAACCTGGTCATGGATCGCATAAAAATTCCTTGATTTATACGTATCAACATTTTGATACGACCCTCGTAACAGTGCTGTGGAGTTATACTCATGAGTTTGATGCCATTGATCAGCAATGCATGTATATTTTGCACCATGCCCTATCAGATCGTTTGGAGAATATAGAATATGCTGTATGGATAGAAAAAAATGCAAACTATGATACGGTATGTGAAATAGTGGAGAGGTGATTTTTAGATTGACTGATTATATTATGGACAAAGCCAAATATCGTGCAGAAAAATACAGACAATCATCAAAAATGATGAGGAACGTAAAGGAGTGTACAGTTATTGAAATAAAGCCGTCAACCGAATATGGCTATGCCATCGAGAAAAAAGTATATAAAAAATAGTCCGTTCTGATCAATGATCCTGTTGACTGAACGGCTATTTTTTTGGAGAAATACTAGACCTGCATTGTTGAAAATATAATGGTAAATCATTTCATAGATTTAGGTGGAGTACAGCTTAAGTTAATTGTACATGGGACTGTTTTGAATTGAGGTTTTCCTAGCTAAACGAAGATATATGTAGAATACAAACAAGAAATCTGACGTTAACATATCCACCTTCTGACTGGCATAACTTGAAATGAAAGATGTAAAATTCCTATCAACGTCTTTTTCCATCTATATAGGAAATGTAATTAAGGTTTTTACCTATATGAAATGGAGGGATCTATAGTGGTATCCATTAGCTTATGCATGATACTTAAAGATGAGGAAAAAGTAATTGCTTGTTGCTTGGAAAGCGTAAAAAACCTAGTGGATGAAATCATCTTGATTGATACAGGTTCTACCGATCAGACTGTAGAGATTTGTAAAGAATATACAAATCATATCTATCATTTTAAATGGGTCGATCATTTTGCGAAAGTAAGGAATTATTCATTCAGTAAGGCTACAAAAGACTATATTTTATGGTTAGACGCGGACGATGTGATTTTACCAGAGGATAATGAAAAATTTCTTGCATTAAAGAAAAAATTGAAGGTGGAAATTGATTCAGTTCAAATGAGTTATATCCTTTCACTGGATAAGAAGGGAAAAGCGACAAATAGTTTAGTGCGGAATAGACTAGTTAAAAGATCCAGGCAATACCAGTGGATAGGTGCAGTGCATGAATATTTGGATGTTTATGGAAATTTGATTCGGAGTGATGTATGCATCACTCATTTGGGTGAAGCGGACCATTTGAGCGATCGGAATTTAAAAATATACGAAAATCTACTAAATGAAGGAGTAGAATTTACACCAAGAGATTTATATTATTATGCGAACGAATGCTATGAACATGGGCTTCTTGAACGTGCTTTTGCCTATTATCGAAAATTTATTGATTCCAAAAAAGGATGGGTTGAAGATATTATCGGAGCCTATGATAAGGGAACGAATTTGTTAATTCAATTGTCCAAGCTGGAGGATGCTGTAAAATTTGCCTATGAATCCTTTCTATATGATACACCGAGGGCAACTATTTGCTGTAAATTGGGCTATTTATTTTTTATTAATCATGAAATGGATAAAGCAATATATTGGTATAAAGCAGCTACGATGACAGATGTGGATCGCGTTAAGAGGACAGGAACACTCGTAAACTATGCCACATCTTCAGTTATGTATTTGTTATGATAGAAAAAAATGGTACCGTTTAGCCTATTATCACAATGAAATGGCGCGATTGTATCAACCGGATAATGCGAGTGTATTACATAATAAGCGCTATCTTGAGGGCGTTTTAGAACAACAGAAATCAACAGATTTGAATGAATAAAAAACTGGAGATGGTCTATTTCTATTATTTGGGGTAGCGCTATTTGATTGGCCTGTACACTCAGATTGCATGAATCTAATTTTTTATGTAGGGAGTTTTTTTCAATCTCACTATATTGATACACAAGAGAAGAAATCGTTTGCGCAAAAAGTGAATATTATTTGACTTTTCAACAAAATTTATCTGATTAAATAGTAAAAAAAGTAAAAAAAGGGTTTGAGATACTTACATTCTTATGTTAAATTGGAAAAGAAAGGTTTATGCAAGCGTTTTCGTAAAGTAGAAATTAGTAGTTTTTAAGAATAAGGTCATTGGTCTTTTACATATTTATAGAAAACGTTTACTTAAATCAAACATAAAGAGAGAGGGTAAAAGAATGAAAAGCAAAAAATGGTACGCAGGTGCTTTATCAGCTTCATTATTGGCGGCAGCTGTCTTAACGGGCTGCTCATCTGAGAGTTCTTCATCCGATAGTAAAGACAAAGTAACAATTGATGTATTTCAGTTTAAAGTAGAATTCAAAGATCAATTTGAAGATGTTGCTGAACAATATGAAAAAGAAAATCCAGGCGTAGAAATTAATATTACAACAGTTGGCGGCGGAGAAGATTATGGTGCAGCCTTAAAATCTAAATTTGCTTCAGGTAAGGAACCTGCTATCTATAATGTTGGCGGACCTCAGGATGTTGAAGATTGGAAAGATAGTTTAGCAGATTTATCCGATACAGAAGCTTCGAAACAAGCATTAGATGGAACTCTCGATGGTGTAACTACAGACAGTAAAGTACTTGGGCTTCCATATAACCAAGAAGGATACGGTTTGCTTTATAACAAAGAAGTCTTTGAAAAAGCAGGTATTAAAGCAGAAGAAATCAAAACAATGAAAGCGCTTGAAGAAGCGGTTAAAACCATCGACAGCAAAAAAGACGATCTCGGTATTAAAGCAGTATTTGCTTTACCAGGAAAAGAGAATTGGATTACGGGGTTGCATGCTTCCAACGTCTTTATCTCTCCAGAATTTGATGAAAATATTATGAATGCCTACAATTCTGACAAGGTTGATTTTAAATATGGAGATCAATACAAAACATACATTGATTTATCCAATAAATATTCTATTCAGCCAACTGTTAGCCTTGACTACTCACAACAAGTAGAAGAAAACTTCTCTCTTGGAAAAGTAGCAATGATTCAACAAGGTAACTGGGTATATGGGTCCATCGCAGGTATTGATGAAGAATTTGCACAAGAAAACGTTGGCATTCTACCAATTCCTGTAGAAAGTTATAAAGAAGATTCCCTACCAGTTGGTATTCCAATGTACTGGGGAGTAAATAGCAACAATGATGAGAAAGTTGTTGAAGCTTCCAAGGATTTCTTGGATTGGTTATATACATCTGAAGAAGGTAAAAAGACCGTTCTTGAAGATTTCAGCTTCATTCCTGCTTACAAAGGATATGATTCCAGTAAAATTGCAGATCCAATCTCTAGAGAAGTATATGAATATGCAACTGAAGGAAAAACAATTGGATGGGTATTTATGGGCTATCCAACTGGTTGGGGAGAAAATAAATTAGGTGTGAACATCCAAAAATATTTAAGTGATGAAATGTCTTGGGATGAGCTTATCAAAGAATCTCAAAAATCTTGGACTGAATCACGCTAATATTCTTTACGTATAGGTGATAACTGCAAAACAAAGTAGTGTTGGGCTACTTTGTTTTGCTACATAAATAATGGATGAGGTCAACAATTTTGTCACAATTTTGGAGGGGTAATAATGCGAACTCGCAGTTTTTCCTACTGGTTATTCCTTACACCGGTTCTAGTATCGCTGTTTCTTGTAGTCCTCGTTCCACTGGGACTTGGTATATTTTACTCATTTACGGACTGGAATGGCATTCAAACAACCGCTTTTGTTGGTTTTCAAAACTATATTGGTATATTCCAAGAAAAAGAATTCATGGACGCTTTGTGGTTCACAGTTAAATTTTCAGTCGTATCGATTATTTTAATTAATGTGATCGGTTTAGTATTAGCCTTAATTGTCACGTCAAAAATTAAAACAAATAATATCTTACGTACAATCTTCTTCATGCCAAACTTGATTGGCGGACTGATTTTAGGGTTCATTTGGCAGTTTATTTTCACAAAAGCATTTGACGCAGTTGGCGTGGCCCTTGGTTATGAAGGGTTACAAGGCTGGTTGTCTACTACAAATACTGGATTCTGGGGATTAGTCATCCTGATGAGCTGGCAAATGGCTGGTTATATCATGATCATTTATATTTCGTATCTTGAGGGTGTTCCAGAAGAATTAACTGAAGCTGCCGAGATTGATGGGGCGAGCTACTTCCAAAAACTACGCGCAATTATATTTCCGCTCGTAGCACCGGCATTTACCGTTAGTATGTTCTTGACGCTTTCCAATACGTTTAAATTATATGATCAAAACTTAAGCTTAACAGCTGGTGGACCTTATAACTCCACACAAATGGTCGCTATGGAAATATTCCAGACTGCATTTGGTGAAAGTGAAATGGCATATGCCTCTGCAAAAGCAGTTATCTTTTTCTTAATTGTCGCATCAATCAGTTTGACACAAGTATATATCAACAAGAAAAGGGAGGTTGAATTGTAATGCGTAGAAAGCATAACTGGCCCTTGGAAATAATCGGGGTTGTATTGGCCTTAATTTGGCTCTCTCCTTTTTATATCATGATTGTTAATTCACTTAAAACAAAAAAAGAAATGTTCTCGAATGTCTTGAGCCTTCCGGAAGCACTTAATTTTGATAATTATGTGGAAGCGTTTGAACAACTGGATTTCCTGAAAACTTTATTTAATTCCGTGTTAATTACAGTGGTAAGCGTAGGTCTGATTATTATTTTTTCTTCGATGGCTGCATATGCCCTGTCACGGAATAAAAGCAAGATGAGTACGTTTCTATTCTTTATTTTTGTAGCAGCTATGCTTATTCCTTTCCAATCCGTTATGATTCCATTAATTACGGTATTTGGAAAATTTGAAATGCTGAATCGTACGGGATTAATCTTTATGTATATTGGTTTTGGATGCAGCTTGTCAATCTTCTTGTACCACGGAACATTAAACAGTATATCCCAATCGCTTGATGAAGCGGCAACCATTGATGGTGCCAACAGATGGCAAATCTTTTGGCATATCATCTTCCCGATGTTAAAACCTATTTCTATTACAGTCGGAATTTTAAATACGATTTGGATTTGGAATGACTATCTGTTGCCATCTCTTGTCATCAACCAGGATGGGATGCAGACTCTGCCGTTAAAAATGTTCTTCTTCTTTGGGGAATATACAAAGCAATGGCATCTTGCGCTTGCCGGTTTAACTTTAGCTATTATTCCGGTCATCATTGGATATTTCTTTGCACAAAAACAAATTATTAAAGGTGTAGCAGAGGGTGCAGTGAAATAATGGTAGACGAATGGGGGTGTGGCTTTGATGGATGTAACCATAAAAGATGTTGCCAGGGAAGCGAAAGTAGCGCCGTCAACTGTCTCAAGGGTACTAAAGGATAGCCCGCATATCAGTATTCAAACAAAACGAAGAGTTAGAGAGATTATGGACCGAATGGGGTATATTCCGAATTTCCAGGCTCAGAGTTTAGCAGCGAAAAGTACACAGGCAATTGGTGTGATTATGCCGGATACTGCCTATCAGGCGTTTAAAAATCCCTTCTTCTCGGTTGTTCTTCGTGGCATTAGTCGAAGAGCTAATCAGCAAAAATATGGATTATATTTATCTACTAGTTATACTCAAGAGGGGATTTATGAAGAAGTTGTTTCTATGGTTCAAGGAAAAAGAGTCGATGGATTGATACTCCTGTATTCGCGTAAAAATGATGAAGTCATTGAGTTTTTGAAACAGGTTCATTTTCCATTTACCGTGATTGGAAGACCATTAATGCATGAAAAAAGCATTACCTATGTGGATAATGATAATGTATCAGTCGCTAAAGAAATCACAAATTATCTGATAAAAATTGGGCATAAAAACATTGCCTTTATCGGCGGGAATGAAAAATTTGCTGTTACGATTGATCGGCTGAAAGGATACAGGGAAGCTCTGGAAGAAAATGGACTGCCATTTTGCAGGGAGTATCTGATTGACGAATATCAATTTAATGAAAAAGGATATGAATCACTTAAGGATCTAATCAATTATAATCCCATGCCAACAGCGATCATTGCACAGGATGATCTGACCGGATATGAAATTTTAAGTTATTTGGAAAAACTCAATATCCATGTTCCAAGAGACCTTTCCATTATCGGTTTTAATAATCAAATTCTATCTCAGCATTCGAGACCGCCACTGACATCTGTAGAAATACATATTTCGCGCCTTGGAGTTGAAGCAACGAATTGTTTAATCGAGCAAATTAAAGATCCGAATACTTATCCAAAAAGAGTGACCATCCCAACACAGTTTATTGAAAGGGAATCTTGCCAAAAAATATAAGTAGCCACATCTTGCCCACTTTTATTCCGAAAAGTGGGTTTTTGTGTGTCTTTATATGACTATCCTAGTGGGTTTTAGGAAGAGGCGTCCGTCCTGGGAAAGTTAAAAAAAAGGATAGATTAAGAGTTATTCTACCCGTTAAATCTATCCTTTTCTTCTTATTGTTGAGCAACTCTGGATTGATGCGTGGCTTTTTTACCATGGGCAACATAATAAAGACCTATGCTTAGAAAGGCGATGACAGCCATCGTTATATAAAGCCCTCTATAACCGGAAATAGGAAGGTAGAATCCTTGAATAAATGGCCCAATCCCAATACCGATATCATACATGACAAAGAATGTAGAGGTGGCGAGCCCAATCCGGTGTGAGGGTGCCATTTTAATTGCAATGGTTTGTGCACTGGATTGGAAAGTGCCCAATCCAATTCCGATTAAAGCACCTGCCAAAAGTAAGGTAATTCCATGGGTTGTCTGGCTTAAGGTAAGTAGTCCGGCAATGTATAAAATAAGAGATGGATAGATTATCGGATTTTCACCATATATATCGAACCATTTCCCCGTAAAAGGTCGAGTCAATAA
This sequence comes from Pradoshia sp. TA40_28, assembly GCF_059694525.1. NCBI lineage: Bacteria > Bacillati > Bacillota > Bacilli > Caryophanales > Bacillaceae > Pradoshia > Pradoshia sp. TA40_28. Next base: position 55,097 of record NZ_JCATZO010000008.1, on the reverse strand, counting down.
TAAACAAATAGAATACATGACAAAGAAGAAACCTGCTGTAGAGACTAAATTCAGTTCCTGAGAATAGGAAGTTAAATACGATAGGATACTGGAATAGGTGAATCCAATGACACCAGCAGTAATAGAAATAGGTATCGCAGCCAACTCGAAATAGTCACCTATCTTACGACCTTTCAATGATTCCAGTTGTTCAGCTGAAAGCTCGATTCTTGGAACCTTTAAAAAGAGAGTAGCAAGGAAGCTGAAAGCTGCAAAAACGACAGCTACTGAAAAGACGATAGAATAAGAAAATGTATTACTGATTGCTAAACCAATAAAAGGTCCAATCGCCATGGCTAAGTTTGTACTCATGGCGAAATATCCCATTCCTTCCCCTCTCCTCGAAGCGGGTAAAGTTTGGGCCACGATTGTCCCTGTAGCTGTAGAGGCAAATCCAAAAGAAACGCCATGGATGAAACGGATAAGCAACAACAGTGTAAGGCTGCTTGCTGTGAAATAAAGAATCGTTGCCACCAAAAAGACAGCAAGACTTATCGTAAGCATTTTTTTAGCTCCGATTATTCCAATTCGTTTACCGGCAATCGGTCTTACCAGTAAAGCCCCTATAACAAATATACTTGACGCAAGTCCCGCAATACTTTGGCTTGTATCGAAAGTTGTGATTGTATAAAGTGTCAATGTTACCATTAAGCTATAAAACGTTAGAAAGATAAATAAATTCGTTGACGATATTAGAAGGAAATCCTTTGTCCAAAGTTTTGTTTTTTCCATATGTGAGTCACATCCCTATTCATGCTGTAATTGTTTCTGCATACTGTTAAGTATCTTCATCGTCATTTGTATTTCATCCTCTGAAATACCTGACATTACTTTTCCTTCAAATTCACTGACCTTTTGTATGCAAAGGGCATAGATCTCTTCGCCGGCTTTTGTTAATTGGATTCGTTTTTCACGTTTATTATCACTTGGGATTTGCTCAATCAATTCGCGCTCCTGCAATCGAGTAACCGTTCTAGTTATAGTGGGTTTTTCTACATTCAAATAATTACTTATATCGACAAGCGTGGAGAAACGATGATTTTTTAAATAATAAATAATAGCCCATTGTGAATGGTAAAGATCATACTGTGCTAATTCATCATTCAATCGTTTTGTAAACAATCGTGATGTTTGCAGATATTGGTGAAAAAAATATTGGTGACCTGAACCCGACAACTGTATCACCACCTCGATAAATAGTTACCTGGGTAACTATACGCTCCTCTTTTATAGAAATCCAGTAAAATGCACTCATAGATTCAAAGGAAAATTATTCTCATAAAGTTCAGTGTAAAAACAACCTGGGTGGGGAATAGAAGTAGGGAGGTATACGAGGTGCCAGATGAATTAATTGATTAAGAAAGCAAGAAAATACTGGTATAAGGAATGTGAAAAGGTAAAATAATCATATAATGTGAGTTCGGCTAGGCTTTTAGCAATCCTATCCACAGGATTTAGAGGATGATAAAGGGGTATATCAGAATAGATTAATAGCTAATCTTTTGATCAATGCTGGTATATCCATTTACATAACCAGTTTTAATCTCAGTACAATTTTCATAATTTATAATGGAGGAGTATGTCATGGGCGAATTATTTCAGTTATTAAAGAAAGGAAACACAAGTGCGATTACTGCAGCTATTGTAAACCTTGTAATATCAATTCTTAAAGGTTCTGCTTATTTGTTTACGGGGAATGTAGCGCTATTCGCAGAAACGCTTCATAGTTTAGGAGATGCGGCGAATCAATTTTTTGTATTTATCGGATCAGCATTAAGTAAAAAGGCACCGACCAATCGCTTTCCTAATGGATTTGGACGCTTGGTCAATCTGGTCCTTCTTGGAGCAGTATTAATTGTTGGAATTATGTCCTATGAAACAATAAAAGAAGGATACATGCATATAATGCATCCTGGTGAGTCCAGTTATTTCTGGATTAGTATTGGCGTTTTAGCTATTAGTGTGATTCTTGAAACATTTGTACTAGTGAAAGCGATGAAGGAAATTATGCATGAAGTCGGAGTGGAAGCTAAAGGCTTATCTTTCGTATATAAAAGCTTCTCCTACTTTGGTAAGGCGAAGCCTGCAACACGGTTGGTGTTTATGGAAGATTTAGTAGCAACCGGCGGTGGTATTTTAGCCATTCTCGCAATCGTCATTTCACATTTAACGCACTTCCACGCAGCTGAAGGAATTGCCTCCATTCTTATCGGGATTATGATGTTGTTTGTAGTCGGTAAAGTATTCCTGGATAATGCAGCTGGGGCACTTGGGGAAGCAGATGAATTGATGGAGCAATATATTGGAGATTTGGTTCTTCTTGATAAAGCTGTCAAAGATGTACAGAATGTTATCGTTATTAAAGAAGGGGAAGACTTTCATGTGGAAGTCTGTGTCGAAATTGACCCGTCTTTAACTGTTGCTGATATGGACGATATTAAAGATCGCTTGAAAAAACAAATTCTAGCCGAAAAAGGTGTCGTGGATGTCATGATCGAATTCGATGAAGACGATGGCTTGGCAAATTGGAATAAACAAGAGAATATAACGATAAAATAAAAATAAGCGCTTGATGACAATTATGTCTCAAGCGCTTATTTTTTAGTAGTTTAATTGCGGCATATCCAATTTATATAGTTTTGAATAATGGGGCTCTGTCTGAAGAAGTTCCTCATGAGAGCCGTTCATACTGATTTCCCCGTCTTGAAGGAAGAGAACTCTGTCCATTTTTTCCACACCCATTAAATGATGGGTAATCCAAATTATTGTTTTACCGTTTAATGTTTCAAAAATGGTTTGCAGAAGACTGCGTTCCGTTTGTGAATCCAGACCCACAGTAGGCTCATCCAAAATAACGATCGGAGTTTTTTGTAAAAGAATCCGGGCTAGCGCAATACGCTGACGTTCGCCGCCTGAAAAGCGCCCTCCCAATTCCTGCATACGGGTTTGATATCCATTTGGCAGTGATTCAATATAATCATGCATTTTAACTAATTTGGTTGCCTCGTATACATCCTCATCACTGGCCTTTGGATTACCCAGCCGTATATTATTCATAACTGTTGTATCAAATAAATGAGGTTTCTGATGCAGGACAGAAATGAAGCTTGTTAATTGGGAATCCAAAAGACCAATATCTTCATTTGCTATACTGATTTCCCCCTGATTAGGCTTATAGGCACCTAATAACAGTTTTACAATCGTACTTTTTCCTGATCCGCTTTTACCAAGCATAGCGATTTTTTCACCAGGCTGGATAGTGAAGGTTAAATCTTTCAGAACATTCGTTTCTGTGGAAGGGTATGAAAATTTAACCTGATTAAAGCGAATAGGCAAGGCTTCCTGTGACTTCAATTCATCAAAATTTCCTGCAGATTCAGGGTTTGCTTCTTCTTTTACAGCTTGCAAACCATTCAATCGATCCAGGGAACTCTTATAACTTGAAACTTGGCTTACTGCATCGGAGAGTGGCGCAAAAGCATCTATTAATGGGAAAACAACTAAAATAAAAGCTGCGATCCAAATAGGAGAAAACTGTCCGGCTTCTACTTGTAAGGTAACCCAGCAGGCAAGTGCCAGGATGATGGCCAATATGGCCACTTGAAAGAGAAAATTCCGTTTTCGTTGAAATTGATTAATTCCTGCTTCCAGTTGATCGACTTTCTTTTCATCGTTTTCATAGCGTTCGATGAAATCGGATTGTCTGCCACTAATCATCCAATCACCAATTCCCATAACCGCATCTGTCAGGGATTGATACAGTCCATTTCTTGCATTTTTCATCTGTGCATTTCTTGCCCGGGTTACCAATAAAGAAACAAGGGGAAATAATACAATCAGGACAAAAAGCAACAAAAGCATGATTAAGGCAAAGGGGATTGAAAAGAATCCTAAAGCCAAGACAATCATTATATATAAAACAAGGCTAATGATGGATGGAAAGATCGTTTTAATATATAGATCCTGTAAATGCTCAATATCATCAGCCATTACACCGAGCAAATCGCCTGTTTTGTATCGAGATTTGAAATCTAAAGCATTAGGTTCCAGGGCCTGATATAAACGGACACGCATACCGGATAGTATTTTTAAGACAAGGCTGTGCCCGCTTAAGCGTTCTGCGTAACGAAAGGCAGGTCTTGATACTCCAAACAGCCTAACCAAGACAATCGGTACATACACAAGGAGGATGTTTTCTGGTAACGTGGCAGACTTGGATATTAAATAGCCAGATGTAAACATCAAAGCACCGGCACTAAAGAACGTGCCGACACCAAGTACAATCACGAGGGTTAGGAGCCATTTGTTTTGGGATAAATAAGGACCAATCCACGAATTTCTAAGAATGGATCCAGAGCCTTTTTTCTTAGTCATGTTGCACCTCATTTCCCCCTAAATGTTCTTGTATTAATTGATAATAATGACCTTCTTTTTTCATTAGCTCCTCATGACTTCCAATTTCAGCGATACGTCCTTGATTTAAAACGATGATCTGGTCCATATCAGTCATCCAGTGAAGTCGATGCGTTGCGAAAAATACAAGATGATCATCAAATAACGGAATGATATTTTTCTTTAATTCGTATTCTGTCTCGATATCAAGATGGGCGGTTGGCTCATCAAATAAGAGGATTTTTCGATTTCGATCAAGAAAGGCTCTTGCTAAAGCCACGCGCTGCTCCTGTCCACCACTCAGCATACGCCCGCTTTCCCCAATTTGTTCATTCAACCCATTAGGCAGAGCATCCAAAACCGCTCTTAATCCGGCTTTATCAATGGCCATTTGGATGTCTTCGTCATTGGCATCAGGAGTGTAAAACGTAATGTTATTTCGCACCGTATCATTAAATAGATAAGGATGCTGTGGAATATAAAGCAATTGATCCTGCCAACCCATTTCCTTAAATGAGGAATAGGTCTGATTATTAATAGTAACAGAGCAAGCGGTAGGATTTAAAAAACCACCGAGTACATCAATTAAAGTTGACTTTCCGGCGCCACTTGCACCAATAATGCCAATTTTACCGTATCCCTTCCATGAAAATGACAGATTATTCAGTGCGGGTTGGTTAGATTCTGCATGTTGGACTGTCAGATTTTGAATCGCTAAGGAATCTTCATTGGTCCAAGTAAACATTGATTCATTTCGTTTACGTTTTAATGAGACGGGCCAATTTATAATCCGTTTGATAGCAGACATGCTGTTTTTTCCATCCAACGTAGCGTGGTAATCTGTCCCGAAGTCACGGATTGGTAAAAAGTATTCCGGTGCAAGGATTAATACAGTCAGTGCAGGTCCTAATAAAATGGCACCTTCCATAAGTCTTAGGCCAAGGAATAAGGCAACAATAGCCACTGAGAGTGAAGTGAAGAAATCGAGTGCAAAAGTGGAGAGAAAAGCAATTCGTAGTGTCCCCATCGTTGCTTTTCGATAACGCTCACTCACGCTTTGGATGTTTCGGTCATACTTTTTGCTTAATCCCAGTAATCGCAATGTTTCCAACCCTCGTAAGGAATCGACGAAGTGGTTGGAAAGGACCTGATAGGATTTATATTGTTTATCAGCCTTTCGTTTAGCTGCAATCCCAAGCATCGCCATAAAGAATAAAAGAATAGGGAGTACAATAACCACAATTCCGGAAGATGTAAAATCAATTGTCAGCATATATAGAACAATTAGTATAGGAATCAAGAACATATTCATCATCTTGGGTAAGAATAACTTTAAATACGTTTCAACCTGTGAAACTCCCTCCAACGCCATTGTTACTAAGCTGCCTGTCCCCTCAGATTGGGTGAATCTCGGCCCTAATTCAAATAATTTCTCCAGTAATTCTTTCCGCAGAACTGTACCTGATTCAGAGGCGAAGCGGTCCATCCATTTATCGCGAAGTAAAGTTAAAAAGTGTCGTCCCATAAAAGCTAGGGCAAATAAAAGGAAGGGGATAAGCTGTTCAGACAGCTTTTCCCCATTAAATAAGTTCGCAATTCCTTCCGCAAGATAAATGGCTTGCATGATAATCGCTGTTCCTTGTAACAAGGAAATTACGAGCAGGAAGGCCATGGTACCCTTTATTCCTTTAATAGTTAAAATCTCTTTGTTTATCATTAATGACTCACCGGTTCCTTATCAGTAATACGTTTTCTGAATACATAATAACTCCATATTTGATAGCCAAGAACGAGGGGAAGTAATATTACTGCTACGATGGTCATTACTTTTAGAGTGTATGGTCCACTGGCTGCATTCATAATAGTCAAGTTGTATTCGGAACTAATGGAACTGACCATAACCCTTGGGAAAAGACCAACAAAAAGCATCGTAACGGTGAATAACATCGTTAAAGCTGTCATAACGAAGGCTAGAACTTCCCGTTTCTTTGCTGAGAATACATAACCTAATACAGTTGTTACTACAGCACCGAGCAGGAATAACGGTGTTGCAACCGGCCGTACTGTAAATAAGTCTGTCATCGTATAGGTTAGTACAGCAAAAACAATAAGACCTGCCAAAAGTATCAAATATATTTTTGATACTAGAGATCTTGCACGTTCGCGGATTGGACCTTCTGTCCGAATGCCGATGAATGTTAAACCATGAACAAGGCATAACACAATCATAGCAATTCCGCCAACGATCGAGTAGGGATCAAAATAATCTCCAAAGCTTGCGTACATATTTTTAGAAGCATCAATTGGCATACCGCGTACAAGGCTGGTAAATAAAACACCCAGTACAAATGCAGGAATGATACTGCCAACAAATATCATCCAATCCCAAAAGCTGATCCATTTTTCGTGTACCTTGTGTCTGAATTCAAAGGCTACTCCCCGCACAATCAGTGCCAAGAGGAATAAAACAAATGGAAGATAATATCCGCTGAACATTGTCGCGTACCATTCGGGGAATGCAGCAAAGATTGCGCCACCGGCTGTAATAAGCCAAACCTCGTTTGCATCCCAGAAGGGACCGATGGTAGAAACCAGTTGATTACGCTCCTTTTGGTTTCGAGCGAGAAAGCGGGTTGACATTCCAACTCCAAAGTCAAATCCTTCTAAAATGAAGAATCCGATAAATAACACAGCTACAAGGATAAACCATAACTCATTTAAACTCATGCTCCGAAGGCCTCCTTGTCAAATAAATCTACATCTGGTTTTGTATCGATTGTGTTGTTAGGCCCCTTTTTAACCTCTTTCACAATAAGATTGATTAATACGACAGCAAGAACGGTATAGGCTCCTAAAAATACAATGATTGATGTTAGCAGCTCTCCTGCTGTTACATTTGGAGATACGGATTGTGCCGTCGTAAAGAAACCAAAAACTGTCCATGGCTGGCGTCCAATTTCAGTCATAATCCAGCCTGCCGTATTGGCCATAAATGGAAGGGCAATTGCGCCAACCATTGCTTTTAAATAGAGTGATTGATTCACTAAACTATTTTTCTTGATAAATAGCAGTCCCAATGCTGCTAATCCCATTATCATAACTCCAGAGATTACCATAATGCGGAAGCTCCAATATACAGCATTAACAGGCGGGATATAATCTCCTTCACCATAAAGCTTTGTATATTTATCCTGAAGTGTATTCATTCCTTCGACAGAACCTTCAAAGCTGTTATAGGCAAGGATACTCAAAGCAAAGGGAATTTCAAGAGACCACTTATTTTCACGATTTTCTGCATCAATATTGGCAATCGCTGACCAGCTTGCCGGGTCACTACTGTCTTCCCACAGTGCTTCACTTGCTGCCATTTTCATAGGCTGTGAGGACATTAAATGTTGTGCCTGCCAGTGACCAGTAAAGGCAATTCCAAGTCCTGAGATCATCGCTACAATCATAGCAATCGTAAATGATTTCTTAAATACTTCCAGGTCTTGTTTTTTCAGTATTTTAAATGCACTGATACCACCGACTACGAATGCTCCTGTTGCAAAAGCGCCAAGAACCGTATGTGGAAACTCAACAAGCAGCTGAGGATTTGTGATAAAAGCACCGAAATCATTTAGTACAGCTTTTCCATTCTCCACCACAATCCCAACAGGTTCCTGCATAAAAGAATTCGCAGCAAGAATAAATAATGCAGATAAAATGGTACCTATTGATACAAGCCATATGGATAGTAAGTGAACCCATTTTGGCAATCGGTCACGCCCAAACATCCATACACCAATGAATGTGGATTCTAAAAAGAAAGCCAGTAAGGCTTCAATCGCTAATGGAACACCAAATACATCACCGACAAAGCGGGAGTAATCTGACCAGTTCATCCCAAATTGAAATTCTTGAATAATACCTGTAACTACTCCGACAGCAAATGAGATAAGGAAAATATGTCCCCAAAACTTTGCCATGTTCAGATAAATTTCTTTTTTCTTAAAAAAGTATAATGTTTCCATGATAGCAACTAAAAATACCAATCCGATGGAGAGCGGTACAAAGAAGAAGTGATAGATTGTAGTTGCTGCATATTGAAAACGAGCGAGATCCAATACTTCCATTTACCTGTTCACACCTTTCAAATCGTTATATATTGTTCATTCATTCACAAAGTTGATTAAAAAAAACCATTTATAAAAATTCTGTCATCTTTATTATACAAGCAACTAATTATTTCTGTGTGAATGAAGTGATGGGTTTTTAATAACTCTAATTACATAATAGGTTTATCCCTATGTACATGTTATTAATTAGTTGTTTTTATAATGACTATTTATAATAGTTATATTAGTACGTAGAATGGTAAATATCTATAATTAAACTAAAATTATTATAATTAATTAAAATTTATGAAACAATATTGTCACAAAGAAGGGTAGATCAATTGTCCTAAGTTTGCATATTAGTTGACAAAAAGAATAGCTTGATTTAAGAAAATCAAGCTGTAAACAGAGTTCAATATTTTATTAATTGGTAGCCTTTTAATTTACAGATATAATGCATGGCCTGATTAAACGTAGCAAATGTTTCATTTTTTATTTGGGTGCCCTGGCTTACAATTTGGCGAACTAGAGTAGTGGAAAGTCCTGTATAAATGACTTCTGTACCTAATAGAACAAGAGATTGAGAGATGATTTCCAATTCCATTACGATATATCCTTCATCTAATGAAGTCATGCCAGTAAAATCAATAACCATAAATGAAGCTTGTTTATCCGAGCTTTCTTCTAAAGCCTTCTCTTTAATCTTCTGGAGACGATCCTCAGATATAGATCCAGTAATAGGCATTAATAGTACATCATCAAGGATGGTTTTAATGATTGGGGCGTACATTTCTTCCATCATCGATTGCCCTTTGTTCAATTCTTCTTCATAATCTGTTACATCCTTCCAAGTAAGCATATACCCGGTTGAACCATCGTTGAATGAAAAGGGGTTTACAACAATGCTGGCAGTATATGTATTAAATAATATGATTCTGCTCGTATAAGGGAACGGTCCATTAGCGAGTATTGTCCGTTGGCGGCTTCCATTTGATCGATGAAAGTCGGATATGTTTTTTCCGATAAAATCCTCTACACTCAATAGACCGGTAAAAGGGCTTAGGCGCTGTATTAATTGTTCGGCATAACGGTTAATAAATACGATCGTAAAGGTATTGTCACAGATAAATATATTTTCTCCAACTGCATTTAATAATTGGCCGGTCTCTTCTGATTGGAAATATTTCATATTTTTGCTCCTTACTTTTCTCGGATGCTCTCTTACCTATTATACGGAATAACTTTCCATAGATAAAAGTTTTACTGCTTATATTTATGAAGGAAAAATTATTATGTTAGATTGTGAAAGAAAAGGAGTGAAAAAAACATACGGGTGACATTACTATTATTAATGAAAAAAGATATCCATTTGGTAATAAAAGTTGTATACTGAAAATTGTGAAAAGATAGGAGGTTTTTGAATGAATTACTCTCTAACGTGGAATTTAGATACTATATTTCCAAACGGCTCTGAATCACGTGAATTGGCAGCAAAATTAGCCGAAATTAAAGAGTTATTACTTACATACAAAGAGACAGTAAAAGGGTGGCAGGCGCCTTCAGATATTAGTGGTACAGCAGAAATCGTCGATATTTTAAAACAAACAGAAGTACTCCAAAAAGCTATCTATCAAGTATCCGCTTTTCTTGAATGTGCTACTGCACAAAATGTTCATGATACAAAAGCAGATCAATTAAATGGAGAAGTTTACACATTAATAAGTGAATTTGAAACTGTTTTTACTGGATTTACGATTAAGCTTGTCCAAATTAATGATTCCGTTTGGCAGGAAATCATCAAACACCCGCAAATCAGTGAAATTGCTTTCTATATTAATGAGCAAAGGGAGCACGGTAAGGAGCAATTATCCGAAGCCGAAGAGTCGCTCATTAATGCCTTGCGTGTAGATGGATATGTCGGTTGGAGTACCCATTATGATTCACTTGTTAAGATGATTGAAATTCCCTATACAAATGAAGATGGCGAGACAGTTCACTTGTCAGCTGGCCAAGCTTTTAACAAGATGCACGACGACCCAAATCCGACAGTCCGGGCTAAACTATTCGAGAAATGGGAAAAAGCATGGGGAGAGAAAGCCCCATTGTTTGCAGACACGATTAATCATTTAGGCGGTTTCCGTTTGGCTAATTATAAGGTACATGGTGTAGAAGATTTTATGAAAGAGCCATTGCAGTATAACCGTATGAAGAAAGAAACATTGGATGTAATGTGGGATGTCATTGCAAAAAATAAACAGCCATTTGTAGACTTCCTTAACCGTAAAGCAAAACTTTTAGGTAAAGATAAATTGAGCTGGGTAGATGTCGATGCACCGATTGTAACAACGGAGCCGATGCATTATACATTTGATGAGGGTGCGAAATTTATTATCGATAATTTTGCGAAATTCGGTGATGAACTGCCTAAATTCGCCCAGGAAGCATTTGAAAAATCATGGATTGAAGCCGAAGATCGTCCTGGCAAACGTCCAGGCGGATTTTGCACAAGCTTTCCTGAAACAAATGAATCACGCATCTTTATGACCTATTCAGGATCACCAAGCGGTGTGGCTACTCTTGCTCACGAACTAGGGCATGCCTTCCACAGCCATGTTTTAAATGACAAGCCATTTTTTAATACAGATTATGCGATGAATGTAGCAGAAACAGCATCTACATTTGCAGAACAAATTTGTTCAGATGCCAGTGTGCGTGCTGCAGAATCTGATGCAGAAAAAATCACCTTGCTTGATAACAAAATCCTAAATGCGATTGCTATGTTTATGAATATTCATGCCCGCTTTATTTTCGAGAAAAATTATTATGCAGAACGTAAAAACGGATTGGTATCTGTTGAGCGTTTGAACGAAATGATGGAATCTGCCCAAAAAGAAGCATATAAGGATTCTTTAAGTGAATATCATCCAACATTTTGGGCAAGTAAATTGCATTTCTATATAGCAGAAGTGCCATTTTATAACTTCCCATATACGTTTGGATATTTATTTAGCTTAGGAATTTATCATTTATCATTAAAAGAAGGGAAATCCTTCGAGAAGAAATACATTGCCTTATTGCAGGATACTGCTGCTATGACAACAGAAGAGTTGGCAATGAAACACTTAGGTGTAGATCTGACTAAGCCGGACTTCTGGCAGGCTGGTGTGGATCTTGCAATTGCTGATGTAAATGAGTTCCTTGAGTTGACAAAATAAAAAAACTTTTTCATGGTATTGCCATCCAAAGTGGGATGGCAATGTTTTTTTATATTTAATGATCAATTAAACAGATAAAGAGTAAAATATGATATAGATTGTAGAAAAGGGGAATGAAGGCTAGATGGTCATACGTACATCAAGAATAGAGGATTATGAACAATTAATAGAGCTGGAACACTTAATTTGGAATTATAGTAACACACCGCTGCCGATGGTATGGGAGTCAGTGGCCGATTACGCTGGTCATTTTCCACCGGGAAGCCAGTTTGTCGCAATCGAGGACAGGAGGGTGGCTGGCTATATGTCTGTTAAATATCCGACTCCATTAGAGAGTAATCGCCATGTATGGGAAATGGCAATTGGTGTTCATCCGGACTTTCAGGGGAAGGGAATTGGAAGTGAATTACTGAATTTTTTGGATGATGAGGGTAGGAAGCATGGGATCCGAAAAATTTCTTTAAGAGTATTATCCACGAATACACCGGCTATTTCTTTCTATAAAAAGAATGGATATATAGAGCAAGGTATATTAAAGGGAGAATTTTATCTGAATGGTCAGTATGTGGATGATTTATTAATGTATAAAGAATTGGTTGATTAAAAGGAGAAAAGGATGTCTGTGGTTAAAATTGAGCCTGGAACCGAAGGAGATCAAGTGTTTATTCGAGAACATTTAATTGAATATAATCGACAAAAATTGCCGGAGCATAGTGATACACCGTATGGGGAAGTCATTTATGTGGCAAAGGATGATACCGGTCGTATGCAAGGCGGAATCACAGCGCACTATCATTGGGGAAGGATGCAGATTGATTTTCTATGGATTGACGACCAAATTAGGCAAAAAGGAATAGGGAAAGAGCTACTAGCAAGAGTTGAAAACGATGCAATAGAAAAAAGATGTACTCTTCTAATCTTCGATCTTTCAAGCGCCAGATTTCTATAAAAGATGTGGTTTTTCTGTATTTGGAGTGATTGAAAATCACCCAACTGGACATCATCAATATTTTTTACAAAAAAGAATTGGTGAGGGTAAGGTAACTTAGTGATTTCTTAGTTCGAACTCAATAGGACTATTAAATGGCAGTGGATGCAGGTATAGTCTGCTGTTTTATATGGAACAGATCAGAAGAGATGGACTAATAGAGCCATTCAGTAGAGAAATTCAATAGAATAGCTCTACATTTTTGATTTAGTTCGTAGCAAATTTCACTCCTAATTATTGCACCAGTTGTAAATCACTCATTTCACACCATTGTTCGGAAATCTTGCCATTCTCGATTCGAAATATAATGATTCCTGTTTCCTTAACCCGTTGATTTTGAGAAGGGATATCCAGTAAGCCACCCTTATATATACTATGACCAGTGTAGCGTGTAACGATTTTATCACCTTCTTCAATCGTGTCATGAATGCTCCATTCGCGCTCAATAAAAGAGCTGCAATACCAGGATAACCAATTTTTAAAATGTTTGATACCAACATATCCCTCGTCATTTCCTTAAGAATGAGTAACCATATCCTCTGATGCAATATCTTTCAAAATATCTGTATTTCCTTTCGTAAACACTTCCTGAAACCATATTTCAACAATTTCTTTTTTATCAGAGCATTGCAAAACGAACACCTCCCTTTATGTACCTATCCTTATTCAATATTCTCTAAAGAAATCCTGCGTTTCCTTCTAAAAAAACGCTGTAATATTAGGATTTTAGATAAATTGCTCACCTTTATGCTTGATTACGATTTTCCTTTAATACGGCTTGTTGACTGGCATTTAATTAATCATACATGTATCGGATGAACTGGATAATAATACCGGTATGAATAGAAAACCGAGGATATTAAAATAGTAAGTTGAGTATTAAGGGTAGAGGGTGAGGTTAATGATTAGCAATAAATTAGGATTCGGAAGGAAGTTCCGAATTGGCATAATCCTAATTATGGTGGTAATCATACTCGTTTCGGTACTTACCGTTAAGAGTCTAAATAGTTCGCGCGAGGAACTATTAGAAATTGTAGAAAATCGATATAAAAAAGTAAATTACACGTATGAAATAGAAAAGAACGTCATTTCATCAAAAATGTTAGTTGGGATGATTGCGAATGATCTATCAGGAGCAAAATCAGCTACCATACAAGATAAACTTGCTGAAAATCATGTCAAGATTGAAGAACATTTTGCAAAAATCCATAATATGACACTGAGTAAGGAAGCTAGGGAAATATTAATGGATTGCGCATCTCTATATCGAATATACAAAGAAAACGAACGAATTATCATAATGGAACTAATACAAGACATTGAGTACGCTGGTAATAATTGGATGAAAATGGAGGAATCAAGTTCTAAGCTAAAGGAGATAATAGAAGAGTTTATTAACTATCAAGAGGAGATGATAGAGGGCGCATTTAACAGGGCAAATGAAAAGTACGATCAAATGTACCATATTGTTTACGTGTTAATGACGACTTCCTGTGGGTTAATTGCGTTAATTGGATACTGGGTTATTCGTTCAACGACAAAGGATTTAAAAAAAATAACGAATGTATTGAAAGAAATTAATCTAAACGACCCTTCGACTTTGCACCGGCTAGAAGTGAAAACAGATGATGAAATAGGATTGATTGCTGAAGCCTTTAACAATATGTCCATGTCTTTAGAAAACTACGATAAAAATGAAAAAGCATATTTGAATGATATCAAGATACAGAACTGGGTACTATCAAAAATTAATGAAGTAGCAAGCTTGACTCAAAGTACCTTTGATATAAATGAATTTGCAGAACGTCTTCAAGGTAAGCTGTCTCCATTAGTAGGTGCTTCGATTGGAGCGCTTTATTTAAGGATTCGGCCTGATGAAACATGTTTTTATCGTGCAGCATCCTATGGTGGCGGTGGAAAAGATCGAATTAAGTTAGGTGAGGGGATCGTTGGGCAGGCGGCTGTTGATCAACAAATAGTCCTCTTAGAAGATATTCCAGAAGATTACCAACTACTTTCAACCGGTTTGGGTGACGTGAAACCAAAATCGATTTTGATTGCTCCGATCATTTATGAAAATAACACGATTGGTGTCCTTGAATTCGCAAGTATAACAGGTTTTACGGATGTACAGTATCAAGCCATTCAGCAAGTGAATGAATCACTTGGTTTGGCCATACACAGTGTTTTAAATAGAATGGAAATTGAATGCTTGCTAAATGAGTCAAAGGCCATGACTGAAGAATTACAGGTTCAGACGGAAGAGCTTCATTCCCAGTCTGAAGAATTAATGACAATTAATGAACTTCTGGAAGAACGTGAGCAAGAAGCTTTGCAAAAGACGAAGGAACTTGAACAATCTCAGGAAGAATTAAAAATAAAAAATGAACAATTACTACAAAACTCAAATTATAAATCTGAGTTTCTTGCGAATATAAGCCATGAGCTTCGTACACCTTTAAATAGTATTTTAATTCTTTCAGAGCTGTTAACTGACATGGAAAGTGATCATTTTTCAGCTGAGGAAAAAGAGTATATTGAATATATTTATTCAGCGGCGAACAGTTTGACATCTTTAATTAACGATATTCTTGACCTGTCAAAAATTGAGGCTGGAAAGTTAGATATCACAACTAACAAAATGGAAATTAGTGAAATTGTTGATACCTTAAATATATTTTCACCACAAGCTGAAAGAAAACAACTTGGATTCACAATAGAAATAGATGAGAATTTGCCATCCTCTTTTTACACGGATGTACAAAAAGTTCAGCAAATCATGAAGAATTTACTATCAAATGCTATAAAGTTCACAGAACAAGGAAAAGTAACGGTGAAGTTGGAAAAAATAATCCATAAATGTGATGGAAGAGACGATCATGATACGACTCAATCCGATGAGTGGATAAAAATTGCGGTAATGGATACTGGTATTGGAATCCATCCAGATGAGCAACAAATCATTTTTGAAGCCTTTCAACAGGGAGACGGATCTACCGTACAAAAATACGGTGGTACAGGTTTAGGGTTATCAATCTGCAAAAAATTAACCGATTTGCTAAACGGTCATCTATTTGTCGAAAGTGAAATAGGAAAAGGAAGCACATTTACTGTTTATTTACCAAATATACAGGAACAAGAAAATAATCTTGTGGAAGTAGTGTCTCCATATAGTGAAACGATACCACAAGTGGCAACGTCTGTTGAACCACTCGAGACTAAAGAAACGAATGATAACCAATTGGACATACTCCATGGAAAAAGAGTACTTATTACAGATGATGATCAACGTAATATATATTCACTAAAAGCAGTTCTTGAAAAAAATAAAATGGAAGTCGTAGTCGCTCATAATGGAATCGAATGCCTGGAGATTCTAAAAAAGGATCATCATATTGATATGATTCTTATGGATATAATGATGCCTGAACTGAATGGATACGAGACGATGAAACGCATCCGTCAGGATTCAGGATTGGCCTCACTCCCGATCATTGCCTTAACGGCTAAAGCTATGAAGGGTGATCGTGAAAAATGCTTGGCAGCTGGAGCGTCAGATTATATCAGCAAACCAATAAACCTGGAACAATTAATCTCTGTAATGAGAGTTTGGCTAAATTAAGAGATTAGCAACTACAGACTCAAACTGATAAAAGAAATATGGATTTAAGCCGCTCAATTTAATTCCAATTGAGCGGCTTTTTCTATTTGAATGAAATTATCTGTAATAAGAGTCTATTCTCTAAAAAGTAAGTTAAGTTCATTTTGCAGCTATTTTTAATCAGTTTGTTGCTTGAGGTAACTTTTTTGAAAAAAAGGATTTTATGAGCGCTTTCTTGAAGATTAATATTAAAGAAATAATCTAAAGGAGCAGAAGTATGAATAACATTATTGATTATTATAGCGGATTTGATGAGTGGGGCAGATTGGACCGGGAACCAATTGAGTTTCAAGTGAATTGGCATTATATAAAAAAATATTTAGGTACAGCAAAAACGATTTTGGACAATGGTGCGGGGCCAGGGAAATATTCGTTAAAGTTAGCTGAAGAGGGGTATCGGGTGACCTTGTCAGATTTAACACCGAGTTTGGTTGAACTCGCTAAAAAGAAAGCGCAAGAATCCGATCTGTCTGCACAGTTTGATGGATTTTATGAAATGGATGCAAGAGAGCTTACCGAATTGAAAAATGACCAATTTGACGCTTCCATCATGCTTGGGCCGCTCTATCATTTACAAAAGGAAGAGGACCGATTGAACGCAATTAAGGAATTGAATCGTGTAACCAAAAGAGGTGGCCTCGTATTTGTAGCGTTTATGCCGAGAGAGAAGCATCTGTTAACGTCCCTTATGTTTCCTGAAAACTGGAAGCCGAATAATACGGTGGATACATTAAAAAAGTTCAGTGAAACGGGTTGCTTTAATCATGCAGAAAAAGGGAGATTTACCGGTGCCTACTATTATCGGGTTAAAGATATAGATCCATTTATGGAGTCGAATGGGTTTGAAAAGGTAGCTTTAATTAGTTCAAATATCGCTGCCATGATGACCAATCATCAGTGGAATTATTGGAAAGAGAAGAATGAAGGTGAAATGGATAAAATGATAGATTTATTGATTGATAAGGCAACCAATCCATCATTTCTTGGTGGATCGTCTCATTTGTTGTATATCGGGAAGAAAAAATAAAAAAGATAGAGCTGTCAACGTGGCTGGACAGCTCTATAAGTACTACTATTTAGATGAATGTAGCGATTTCTTCAACAGGCAGGCGTACAGTTTTGAAGTATTGATCTCCCTGAGCCTTACCAATCGCAATCAGAACAATTGGCATGTATCTCTCATCCACATTGAAATTTTTAGCAAAAGCAGCTTTATCAAAACCGCCCATTGTAATCGTATCAAGACCGCGGTTCTTTGCAATGAGCATCAATTGCATGGAGACTAGGCCAGCATCAAAGCTTGCAATATTTGCTCGGGTTTCTTTAGGAGCACCTGGATACACCCGTTTAACATCCTGTACGAGTCTTTCTTTGTTTTCCTCATCAACAAAACCTGCTTCAAACATCATATCGTAGATTTTATCGACTTTTTTATGCATTTCAGTATCTCCAAGTACGGCAATGACAGCAGAGGCACTTTCAGCAACTTTTGCATTATTACCAAACAAGCCAAGGTCTTTCTTTCTTTCCTCATCCTGAACGACGATGAAGCTCCAAGCCTGCATATTGCTGGAAGAAGGAGCTAAGGTAGCTTCTTCAAGTATGCTTTTAAGTTCTTCTTTAGACAGTTTAAAAGAAGAATCATATTGCCTGATTGAATGACGTTCTTTAATAATGGTTGATAAATCTTTATGTAGATTAGACATAATAAATTCCTCCGTATGTTTATCACTTATAGTTATTATTATATGTTAGCTTATTTTTTGTAAGTAACAAATAAATTGTAGTGTTATAGAGTAAATTTGTCAAATAATCATTATATCAGAAAAAGCAAATTTTATATGAATCACGGAAATCTTTAATTGAATCCGCTGGGGGAAATACATTCATAAGTTGAGGCGCATGATAGATTTAAGCTAACGAAGAGAATGATAGGGGGACTGACCAATATGAAGGTACCGAAACGAAAGAGTAAAATCGAGACGGAGATAATTGGAACAGAATCTTATGGAAGTCCAACAATTGGTGGTTTGGGGGTTATAGGAGTCATCATTATTTAAGTGAAGATGAAATGCATAAGAAACGTAAAGGGTCCTAAATATGGACCCTATATTTCATTCACTAGTGTTTCAAATTCTATTTTTACTGCATCTTAGTTCTACCATTTTGCTATATGTTCTTCAATACACCCAGGCATTTGCTGAATGGTTAGTAGGGTATTATCTTGTAAGCGGATTTCCCCATCATAGAAACCTACCATTTGATGAACTTCAGATTTAACGATAAGCGCATCTGTTTTGGCAATACGTTCAAATAGGGGAGTGAAGGTTAGCCTCACACAATCAGTCGCCAAAGAATGAATCTTCCATGGCTGCATAAAATCTTGTCTATTATAGTGAAACTTCATATCCTCACTAATTTTTGTCAAACGTCCATTTATCAATATGGCATTTTCATTTAAGCCTGTTCCATCTGTCCATTGCCCGCCAAAATTTAAACCAATTACATCATTTCCTTGTTTGCCTGAAGCCATTCCCCAATTCCAGGTACAATTCCTTGGCCAAACACCCCGGCCATAATCCAGGCTGGCATAACTTTCATCCGGACTAAATTGATAGATTTTAGATCCGATGCTTAGGGTTCCTTTAGTAGGGAGACAATGCATCTTAGTTGTTAATTGGAATGTTTGATTACTCCATGGAATTACCACACTCAACGAATCCGTCTCAGGATAGCTGATTTCAAGATTTGCTTGCAACGGTTTTCCATCGAAATTTGGGATTTCCACGTTCAGTTGGAAATGGTTATGACTCCATAAAAAATCAATGTTCATTTGTTTGGAGGAGAGTCTCGTACTTGCCAGGACATCATCTGGGAGGATTTTGTTATTCTTAAAAGGGAACAAGGCTGTTTTCTCATAAAATGTTTTGGTATGTAAGTCTAGATAATAGACAAAGCACACCATCGCGTAATCTAAATGACTGATGGTAACGGAAAAAAGAACATCTTTATTGGTTATACACCAATAGTTCCATTTCTTTTTACGCAGAAAGTGTCCGCTTACATTTCCGCTAATTAGAGGCTTCCTTGACCAGCCTATGCTGTCGGGTTTTAACTGCCCTTTCTCATCACATAAAGTAACAGGTTCGGTTATTTCTCTTTCAAGATATGTATGATTCATACCAAACGACCTTTCTAGTAGAATTACCATTTTAAAATTAAAATCTATTATTAATTTACCATCCGAGAGTATAGGCGTCTATTGGAGAATAAAAAACAGTGAGCGGACGTTTAATCCGCTCACTGAATGGTTAATTCGCATATAATCGCTTATAGCTGTCAAAATGTTTTTTATAATAGCTGTTATTGGTACTTGTGATGCGTACACCACTATTATCTGCATGAATAAACTCGTTATTGCCCAGATAGATGCCTAAATGGGAAATTCCTTTCTTGTATGTACCAGAGAAGAAGATAAGATCACCGGGTTGAGGTGAACTCACAAAATAGGAACGGTTATAGAACCCTTCAGCTGTGTATCTTGGCATAGAGTGACCCGCTTTATTAAAGACATAATAAAGAAAGCCGCTGCAATCGAAACCAGACGGAGTCGTTCCTCCCCATACATATTTTGTGCCAATAAAGCTTTTACTGATGGATATGAGTTTAGATGTAAAAGCTGGGTTTCCTATTGTTTCCTGAGCGGAAGAAGAACCGCTGGAAGGAGTAGAAAGAGACGGCAAATCACTAGTCGCCTTTGAAATTTTCAACTTTTGTCCAACATAAATGATATCAGATTTTAAGCCATTCATTGACTTGATTTGTGAAACAGTCATAGAATATATTTTGGCAATTTTACTTAATGTATCTCCCGACTTAACCGTATAGGTTGTTTGAGAAGATGTACTGCTGGATGAAGTTGAAGAACTAGTAGATCCAGAATTAGTTGTAGGTTGAGATACCTTTAAAACCTGTTTTGGATAAATAATCGTACTGGAAAGATTGTTCCAGCTCTTAAGTTGACTGACAGTAATAGAATATTCGCTGGCAATTTTACTTAGTGTATCGCCTGATTTTACCGTATAGGTCTTGGTGGAAGACGTAGATGTACTTCCAGAAGACGAACTGGATGATGATCCAGTAGTACCGGCAGATACTTTGATTACTTGTCCTGGATAAATAAGATCGCTCTTTAAGCTATTCCAGTTTTTCAAATTACTTACGGTTGTAGAGTACTTGGCAGCAATGGCAGACAAGGTATCACCGGATTTAATGGTGTATGTTTTAGCACTGCTTGTACTCTCAGAAGTGTTTGAACTCGAAGAACTGCTAGTAGATACTTTGACCACTTGGTTTGGATAAATAATATCGGACGATAAATTATTCCATTTTTTTAAATTCGCAACGGTTGTTTTGAATTTTGAGGCAATAAAAGAAAGTGTATCCCCCTTTTTCACCGTGTATGTCGAAGAAGCTGCAGAAGCTTCTTGGGCAAATGCAGACGACATTATAGCAGCGGCAGCGAAGGTCACAACTTTTATATGCTTCATCCTGATCAACTCCTTTAATTTTGGTTTATTTACTATTCTATTACGTCTATATTATATTAACATAGTAAAATTTCTGATTAAAGTTATATACTTATTCAAAAAATTGATAGATGAAAAGGGAGAAGAGGTCTCACAATACAATAGGGACTTTCCAATTAGATGGATTATTTGTGGGAGAGGAGAAGAGATATGAGACTGCTCAACTGGGGAATTGCAGAAAGTATAGGTATAGAACCAACCGTTTCGTTTTATATTAGAGTTGCACCACCGTCTTTAGTATGTATATAAGATCCAAGGCAAAAAATATAAAAAAATGACCCTGAAATCTCAAGGTCATTTTTTTCTTTATGCTACATTTTTAATGTCTGTATTCTTTTTCCAGAAACCTAGTAGAACAGCTGTCACAAGTGAACCAATTAGGATGGCTAACAGGTACATGAAAGGATTATCTATTAATCCTACAACGAAGATACCGCCGTGTGGAGCAGGAGTTGAGCATCCAAATGCTGCCGATAGGGCACCAGCCGTAGCAGCACCAATTACAGAACTGACAATTACTCGAATTGGATCGGCTGCCGCAAATGGAATTGCACCTTCCGTAATGAAGGAAGCTCCCATGATATAGTTTGTAAGGCCAGACTTTCGTTCTGAGTCTGTGTATTTATTTTTAAAGAACGTAGTCGATAATGCGATACCAAGCGGTGGTACCATTCCTCCAGCCATAACAGCCGCATGAGGGACACCATTTCCGGCAGCAATCGCTGCGATTCCGAATGTGAAAGCTGCCTTATTGATAGGACCTCCCATATCAACAGCCATCATACCTCCAACAATTAAACCTAGAAAGACAGCATTTGTACCACTTAAGTTTTCAAGCCAGTTGGTCAATCCTTTATTCATCGCCACAACTGGGTCATTAATGATGAATATCATAATAAGACCGGTGATTAAAAGGCCGAATAATGGATATAACAGGACTGGTTTGATTCCCTCCAAAGAGGCAGGTAACCAGTTAAAAGCTTTTTTAACACCAAGAGTTACGTAACCAGCAAGGAAACCTGCAATTAAGCCTCCAAGGAAACCTGCACCTGCAGAAGCAGCTAATAATCCTCCGACCATACCGGGCATGAAACCTGGACGATCTGCAATGGAGCTGGCGATGAAACCGGCTAGTACCGGTACTAGTAAGAAGAAAGCACCCTTATCTCCGCCGCCAATCGTATTGAGCGCTGCGGCAAATGGATTATAGTCAGGTGATGCTGTATCGGTCGGGTTAATTCCACCAAATAAGAAGGATAGGGCAATCAAGAGACCGCCGCCGACAACGAATGGAAGCATATTGCTTACACCGCTCATGAGATGTTTGTATATTTGGGCGCCAATCCCTTTTTTCTCCTGTGATCCGCCTTCTTGATTAGAAGAGCCGCCTTTAGCTTCATATATAGGGGCATCCTGTTTTAAGGCTCGGTTAATCAATTCTTCCGGTTTTCGGATACCTTGTGCGACAGGAACTTGAATCACATGCTTACCATTGAAACGATTCATTTCAACATTTTTGTCTGCGGCAACAATGATCGCACTCGCTTTTTGAATATCCTCGTCAGTGAGAGGGTTTTTGACCCCAGTAGAACCATTTGTTTCAACTTTAATATTGACATTCATTTCTTTTGCTTTTGCTTTTAAGGCATCGGCTGCCATATATGTATGCGCGATTCCTGTCGGGCATGCCGTAACAGCTAATACAAAACCTTCTTCTTTTGCTTCCTCAGCATCTGGTGCAGGCTGATCGTTAGAATCCTCGTTTTCAAGTTCTTTCTGTTTAGCATCAATAATGGAAAGAATTTGATCCTTAGAATCTGCTTGTAAAATAGCCCTGCGGAAATCATCGTACATTAACATGGAAGAAAGTCTTGATAATGTCTCGAGATGGGTATCGTTTGCTCCGGCCGGTGCAGCAATCATAAAGAATAGGTGTGCGGGTTGTCCATCTAATGATTCATAGTCGATTCCGTCCGCCGAACGCCCAAAACATAGAGCAGCATCCTTCACAGCTTCTGATTTAGCATGAGGAATCGCAATTCCTTCGCCAATTCCGGTTGTACTTTGCTCTTCACGTTTTAGGATTGCCTCTTTATAGCCTGCAGGGTCTTTCAATTTTCCTGCTTGATCCAATTGATTAATAAGTTCATTTATAACATCTTTTTTATTCGTCGATGAAAGATTCAGGATCATGGTATCTTTCTTTAGTAAATCTGTTATTTTCATGATTTCACTCCCTTATCGTTTTTGAATACTTACTTGCGAGAGAAGAGCTTCAATATCTTCTTTTTCTGCAAGGTCATAGTTGAATGCTGTTGCACTACCTGAGGCAACTCCATATTGAAAAGCTCTTTGCATATCTTTCGTTTGATCCCACATCCCGATAAATCCAGCTACCAATGAATCACCGGCACCAGTGGAGTTCTTTACATGCCCTTTTGGAATAGTAGCTGTATAGACACCTTCGCGATTAATAAGGATAGCTCCTTCGCCTGCCATAGAGACAATCACATTTTGAGCACCTTGCTCGACAAGCATAGAACCGTAATGGATGGCATCCTTAATCGTTTCTACTTTTGTATCAAATATCTCTCCAAGTTCATGATGATTTGGTTTCACAAGAAAAGGGCGTTCTTTTACAACATCAAGTAAGGTTTTTCCACTTGCATCTACTACGACCTGGATTCCTTTTGCTGCATATTCTCTTGTTAGTTCCATATATAAATCAGGTGAAAGGGAAGGGGGAATACTGCCTGATAAAACGAGAATGTCATCAATGTTCATTTTTGAAAGCTTATGTCGAAGTTCATCCATTTTTTCAGCGCTTATGTTCGGACCCAATCCATTAATCTCTGTTTCCTGACTGGTTTTCAACTTAATATTAATACGGGAGTCCTCTTCCACCTGGATAAACTCTTCAGGTACGTTCTCACTTCTCAAAGCATCAAGAATGAATCCTCCTGGAAAACCACCGCTAAAACCAAGAGCGGTTGTTCTTGAACCGATTCGTTTGAGGATACGTGAAACATTTATTCCTTTCCCGCCTGGATATTTGGCCTCTTTATTCATCCTATTTAAACCGCCGAGCTCAAACTGCTCGACTTCTACAATGAAATCTACTGATGGATTTAGTGTCACGGTGTAGATCATGGTTTCACTACCTTTATCGTTGTATTCTTTTTATACTTAGCCAATTTGGCCGAATCTATCCCAGCCGTTATAATAGTTGCTTGATCTAATTCTGTTACTCTGGCAAAAGAAGTCTCATCAAACTTGCTGAAATCAGCTAAAACAAAAGCTTCCTTAGATAAATCGATGGCTGATCTTTTTAATATAGCTTCCTCAGGATCAGGGGTACTGAATCCCCAATCAGGGTGAATGCCGTTTATACCAAGAAAACATTTATCAAATCGGTAGTTGCTTATATTATTGATTGCCTGGCTCCCGATTAATGCATTTGTTGATTTTTTTATCCGACCACCGATTAAATAGGTAATAATATCGCTATCTTGGAGAGCGGTTGCTTGCATGATTCCATTTGTTACAACCGTAATGGCTTTGTTTTGGATGAATGGAACCATAGCAAGGGTTGTCGTACCAGCATCGAGATAAATACAATCACCCTCGTCAATCAAACTTGCAGCTATCCTGGCTATCGATTCTTTTTCCGTTAGCCTGGACGTTGATTTCTCCAAAATAGTTGGTTCAATACCACGTTTTTTTACAAGTTCAGCACCGCCATGTACTCTTTTCAAAATGGACATATCTTCGAGTTGGCTTAAATCACGACGAATCGTGGATTCAGATGTATGTAATTCTTTGACGAGTTCCTGTATTTTAATAAATCCATTGCGGTTAATTTTCTCGATGATATATTGCTGTCTTTCCGGTGTCAGCAATTCATCACCTCCTTAACGTTAAATATAATTTGTTTATTTTTAGAAAGCAATCAATATCAATCAAATTCAATCAAAAAGTTTCACTGTATCATCAAAATCTTTCACGGCTTATAAATAGTGAGTATTTAAAGTGGTTAAAATGAGTACAACGTTTGAATAGAATTTTGGTTATATAGGATCTTATTTTTGTGTTAATTTGATCGATATAGGGAAGAAGGATTTCATCTAGATAGATGAATAAAAGATAGGTTTAGTATAGTCAGATAGAGGTAAAAGATTTGCTCTATATCAAATAAAAGAGGAATATGTAATCTATAGATAGCCATGAAAAGGGGATTAGTATGAAGAAAATTGTCCTGTTTGACGGCGAATGTAATTTTTGTGATGCCAGTGTTCAATTTATCATTAAAAGGGATCCTCAAGGGATTTTTTCATTTGCCTCTCTGCAGAGTGATGTCGGTCAACAATTGGTAAAGGAATATCATGTCCCTGATGAAATCGACAGCATCATTTTAATTGATCCAGAACAACATAAATTCTATATCAAGTCTTCGGCAGCCTTACATATATGTAAGCGCCTATCCGGTTTGTGGAAGATTTTTTATCTATTTAAAGTTATACCAGGGTCCATTAGGGATAAGGTGTATGATATCATTGCGAGAAACAGAATTAAATGGTTTGGGAAGAAGGATCAATGTACACTGCCTTCACCGGAAATTCGGAAAAGATTTTTATGAAAGGTATACTTAAATTGACAAAAAAACCCACTTTCGTGACGAAAGTGGGTTTTTTGTTTGCTTAAAGAATGCCTTCTAACAATAATACCCGAGATGGAGCTGCATCAATTCCCACCAATTTCAGCGGGGCAGCGACCATAAAGTATTCACCTGCAGGGACATCTTTTAAGCGTAAACCTTCAATAACGATTACATCGTTTGTAAAAAGGGTTCTGTGTGTAGGATGTCCGGGTTGGGCGCGTTCCACACCAAGTCCATCAATGCCAACGCCATTAATGCCGATCTCAGAAACATGCTTTGCACCAGACTCGCCTAATGCGATAAATTCAAAATTGAATTCATCATCAAAAGAGTTTTTTGTTTTTAAAAGAATGAAGTCACCTTTTTCAATTGGGAGGGCCTCAAGATCTTCTTTTTCAACTAGCCCTGTTACATGCGTTAAATCAAACACTTTACACTTTCCAACCAAACGCTCCAGTCCAATTGTTTCAATAGTAGCACCGTCATTCATCATATGGAGCGGAGCATCTGTGTGAGTCCCAACATGGGCATCAAGGGTGATACGGGATTCAGTAACATGTCCATTTGTTACGGTGTTAAAAACAGGTTGTTTGTCCTCGATATTTTTGTAAACAGGCATTCCTGTATAAATTGGCATAGATACATCATAAATTTTCATGAGGTTCTAACGCTCCTTCTCCAGATTAAATTTCTTCTTCTTCTTCTTCAATGGCCCACCAATGGAAACCATCTCTTGCCAACAGTTCATCAGCACTATCAGGACCCATTGAACCGGATGAATAGTTAGGGAAACATTCAGCAGGCTCGCTTTCCCATGATTTTGAAATAACATCTGTGAATTTCCAGGACAGAGCTACTTCATCCCAATGAGAGAAGTTTGTTGCATCTCCGCGCATTGCATCAAATAGAAGACGTTCATAAGCTTCAGGTGTATTGAATCGATCATATTTAGAAGTTCTGAAGCTTAATTTAACAGGTGTTTTTCCGCCTTTTTTAGCATTCAGATGTAAGGTGATCCCTTCTTCAGGTTGGATGTTAATAACCAGTAAGTTAGGGTTTAGCTGTTCTTCTGTACGATAAAACAGATTCATTGGCACGTCCTTAAATTGAACAACAATCTGTGTTGATTTCGCCGCAAGCCGCTTACCCGTACGGATATAAAATGGTACGCCGGCCCATCTGAAATTATCAAACATCATTTTACCGGCCACATAGGTTTCTGTATTGGACTCTGGGTCAACCATGTTTTCAGAACGGTATGCTGGCAAGTGTTTATCACCAATTTGACCTTCGCCATATTGACCGCGTACAAAATAGTTATTCACTTCATCTTCCTTAAAAGGACGAAGGGCGCGAAGAACTTTTACTTTCTCGCTGCGAATTTCATCCGTTGTCAATTTGATTGGAGGCTCCATCGCTAACAAAGAGACAATCTGCATAATATGGTTTTGCACCATATCTCTAAGGGCGCCGCTGTTCTCGTAATATCTGCCTCTGTCTTCTACACCAAGTGTTTCCGTAGAGGTAATCTGAACATTGGCTATGTAATGATTATTCCAAAGTGGTTCAAAAAAGGCATTTGCAAAACGGATGACTTCGATATTTTGAACCATTTCTTTACCCAAATAATGATCTATACGGTAAATCTCGTCCTCAGAGAAGGAACAGCGAAGTTGATTATTAAGTTCTTCAGCTGATTTATAATCATGACCAAAAGGCTTTTCGATCACTAAGCGTTTATATCCGGCAGTGTTGGTTAATCCATCTTCTTTTAATCGAGTAGCAATTGGTCCAAAATATTCTGGTGCCATCGCAAGGTAAAAGAGACGATTTCCATTCAGCTCATATTTTTCATCTAATTTGTCTGCCAGAATGCGCAGTTCATGATAGGATACACTGATTTGGCTGACATCAAGTGATTGATAATAGAAATGCTCCGCAAATTCAAGTTTCTCTGATTCAGTGCCATGCTCACTGGAAATCGCTTCATGAATATGTTGTTTAAGACGGTCTGTTGTCCATTCCCGTCTACCAATACCAATGCAGGCAAAGTTTGATGATAGTCTGCCTTTAGTGTATAGACGATATAATGAAGGGAAAAGTTTCCGTTGCGCTAAATCTCCAGTAGCCCCAAATATCATTATTAATCCTGATTGTTTGTCAATAGTGGGCATGTCAGAACCTCTCCTTATGTCTTATTCTCGGTAATTACAATAGTTTATTTTATCTCTTATCGAATGGTTTATCAATGTATAGAATCCTGATTGGATTTATACTTTAGTTTACAGGTAACATTGCAGAAAATAAAATATTTTGTCGAGTTATTAAAAGAAGAAAAGATTTTCTCATACTCGTTAATGCTGAAAAAAGAGGAAGAGTGCTGTAATATAGATGTATCCAAATAGGTTGGAGGAATTAGATTGGAATTAGTATTTTTAGGGACAGGTGCCGGCATACCGGCTAAGCAGCGAAACGTATCCTCACTTGTTTTGCAGATGAATGAAGAGAGAGGGGCAAGCTGGATGTTTGATTGCGGAGAAGCGACTCAGCATCAAATATTGCGCACACCTGTAAAAACGAGAAAAATAGAGAAAATTTTTATCACTCATTTACATGGAGATCATATATATGGACTTCCCGGATTGCTTGGCAGCCGTTCATTCCAAGGGGGAGTTGAACCGCTGACAATTTATGGACCCGTGGGAATAAAGGAATATGTGGAAACATCCTTACGTTTAAGTCAAACACATTTAAAGTATAAGCTTTCTTTTCTGGAAATTCAGGAAGATGGTCTTTTATTCGAAGATGAGACATTCAGGGTAGAGGTATTGCCCTTGGACCATGCTATATTAAGCTACGGATACCGGATTATTGAGAAGGATAAACCGGGTGAATTAAGAGCAGATTTATTGAAAGAGGCAGGAATTCCGCCAGGACCCGTATACAGTAAACTTAAAAAAGGTGAGACTGTCCAATTGGAAGACGGTCGTATGATCAATGGAAAAGAATACATCGGCTCATCTAAACCGGGTCGCGTAATCACGATATTAGGAGACACACGGCCATGTGAAAACGCAGTAAATCTGGGACTACAGGCAGACTGTATCGTTCATGAAGCTACTTTTAAACAGGGGCAGGAAGATATGGCCATTGACTATTTTCATTCCACCACCATTCAGGCTGCAGAATGTGCGGTAAAAGCGAATGCCAAACGGTTAATCCTCACCCACATTAGTTCTAGATTCACTATGGATGATGAAATTGAACTCCTTAATGAGGCGAAAGCCATTTTTCCGAGTACAGAAATGGCCAGAGACTTTTCAGTTTTTAAGCTTTAATTAACATCAAATAAAATGGAGATAGCAGGGGGCGAGCCCTGCTATCTTTTTTTTCGTTTATTTGTTTTTAATTAAAATGGCTGTTCATCATTCACGACGTCCTCATTAAGAGCGTCATATAGGATGGTGCCATTTTCTGCTAAGATAATGTAATTGTCTGGATTTGCTGGGTTGAGCAGGAACACAGCATATTCTGGACCGAGTTGACTACTGACGTTAGCTAATGAGTCAACGAGAGCGTTCCAGTCATCCTTTGGCAATTCCCCAGAGAGAATCTTTGACATTTCTACAGCAAAGTTTGGGTCAGTCGGCAGGATGGTGAAGGCTTTCATCTCTGCCTTATACTCTACTGTGGCAATCCCTTTATAAGCGTCCTGGAGGATTGACAACGCGATTTGAGGGTCTATAGACTGTTCTGCCGGTGGGGCAGCTGGAGTCTCTTCCTTAGGTTCTTCTACTGCGGGTGGTGTCTCCTCTTTAGGTTCTTCTACTGCAGGTGGCGTCTCATCTTTGGGTTCATCTATTGCAGGAGCTTCTTCCTTTGTTTCAACCTTTGGCTCTTCCTTAGGCTGAACGTCTTCTTCGTTCCCGCAAGCAACCAATAGACCAACAAGACCAGCAATAAGAATCAATTTTTTCAATCTACATTCCTCCTTCTGAAATTACGTTATTCAGAGAGAGGCTGTTTGGCGAATTAAATTCGGCTTTTTTCCGCTGCTCAATCTAATGCATTTCTGTTACTTCTGGTAGGCTCCGCCTATTAATTAGGCGGTCATTAGTTCCTTGGAAAATTTTTGCGGAAGGAGCGGGTTGTGGATAAACCATAAAATTGTCCTAAATGGCCCTATCTAAAATGTGTATAAAAGATGGAAAATCAAGCGGAATTATCTTTATACATTCCTGTATATTGAATGCTTAAGAACATATAACATAAAAGGATAGTATATATAGAAAAATAGTAGAGGTGACTATTCCTCATTATCCGAATTAGTGACTAATTTTTATTCGAATGAGGGTATAATTTTAATAGAGTAATAGGAATGAATCAGTTAGAAGCATTAATAATAATGAGAGAGGTGAATAGAATTTTGGAAGAACTATTAGAGTTAGCCATCAACTTAGCTAAAACATATCATAATGGTCAATTTGATAAAGGAGGCAATCCATATATTGGTCATCCACTAGCTGTGATGAATAGGTTAAATACGACAGAAGAGAAAATTGTCGGGGTATTACATGATATCGTTGAAGACACTGAAGTTACATTTGAAAAATTGAGGGAATATGGCTTTCCGGAAAATATTATATCGGGGATAGATTCTGTAACAAGAAGGGAAGGAGAATCGAGAGATGCATTTATCTATCGTGCTAAACTAAACGAGCTTGGCCGCTCAGTTAAAGTCGCAGACTTAATAGAGAATAGTGATTTATCCAGAATACCTAATCCACAGGAAAAGGATTATAAACGCTTAGAAAAGTATCAAAGAGAAATTAAACTATTAACAGAAGATAATTGGATATATAAAGATGGTGCATGGACTAAAAATCATTGATAGAAGAACCAGGGCATGGCAGCCAAGTATCTCAATGTGCATATGAAACTGGTTTCAATTCCTGGATTTAATCAGATTCAGAATCATGAGTGGATAATCAAATCCTAACTCCATTTAAACTGTCTCCTATAGCTGGACATCTATAAGTGTCTGGTGTTAGGGGGCGGTTTCTTTTTATGTGTTGTTCTTTCCTTTTACCCGTTAAATTCATATCTATGATCCTTTAAATCGGATCTTATAAAAAGAATGAACAAGAGCGATTATATGAGTCTGTTAGATAAACGGGTTTTCCAAATGGTTATAATCTTGAATTATACTTTTTATGATTTTTTTTACATTTTTAGGTTGAAAGAATCAGATGGAATGGTTCTATATTGATATATGGAACAGTGAGTATGGTTTACAAGAATTCCTTTATATGGAATAAACAACGTCTATTTTCCTTGAAAATGGCAAAATGAACTATTTTTTCGTTAGGAAACTACTGTGAAATGCAAGGATAGTACTTTAAGAGCAAATGTAATAAGCTCCCTTGACGGTCTAGGAAAAGATAGCTATCATTTCTAGTGTAACCAATTGATAATGATTATCATTATCAACATTAAGGTAGATTGATATGGAGTCTGATATGGAGCCAAGCAATCTTTACATAGGACTGTAAATGAAAAAGGGAGTGTTGAATTGGATTTCCAGGAATTAAAAGGGAAAGTTGCACTTGTTACGGGGGGAGCCAAAGGAATTGGAGGGACTCTTATCCAAAGATTGGCCAACTTGGGAGTTAAAGTTGCTGTGGTAGATCATAGTGAGGAGATATTACATTTACATGTTAACCGTCTACAGGAACAGGGATTGCAGGTGTTCGCGTTTACTGCAGATGTGGGGGACAGTAAAGCAATTGATGGAATTGTAGAGAAGGTAGAAAGCGAAATTGGAGCAATTGAATTGTTGGTGAATGTAGCAGGTACCCTGTCCAGTGGACCTATACAATCATTTAGTGATCAAGATTGGGCGAGAACATTTTCGGTGAATACCACAGGAGTATTTCATGTTTCCAGGGCCGTAAGCCGTTACATGATATCAAGGAAAAAAGGTTCCGTTGTCACAGTCGGCTCTAATGCTGCGAGTGTACCAAGAATATCTATGGCAGCCTATTCTGCATCAAAAGCAGCATCGGTCATGTTTACAAAATGTTTGGGCTTGGAGCTTGCAGAGTATAATATTCGCTGCAATATTGTTTCTCCTGGCTCAACTGATACAGATATGCAACGATCTCTTTGGACCGATGATAATGGGGCTGAATTAATGATTAACGGTAATCTTGAATCCTTTAAAGTCGGGATTCCGCTGAAAAAGATTGCTGAGACGGAGAATATTGTGGATGTCATTTTATTTTTCTTATCTGATCAATCAAGCCATATTACGATGAGTAATCTTGTCGTCGATGGCGGTGCGACTTTAGGAGCAAGCTAAGTTTATTAATTATATTTTGAATATTTAAATCATCTACATAGGGGGATGGGCAACATGGCAAGTAAACAAGTAGTAGCAGAAGTGGTAATAGATCAGGGGCCTTTGGAAGATTATCAAGTCGGTGATTTTTTCATTGAGACACCAAAACGAACTATTTTGGGAAAAGGAATTTTCATGCAGGTCCCATCGGATGAGGAACACGATAACCAAATGGAGGGGCTTGCAAAAAGAACGCTCCTAACCCTGAAAAAGGCGAAAGAACAGGGGCATCCGCAACCTATTGTGACTGGAGCGGTTCCATTTGACCATCATAAAAAAGCATGCTTACATGTCCCGGAAATAGTTCAATTTGCTCCTTCTTTTCAGAGTGTGGCAAGGGAAGAAACTTATTCAGCTCCTGTAAGCATCAATAAGGTGTCTTCGATTCCAGTGCCTGAACAATATATGAATGGAGTGAGTTTAGGAATAGAAAAAATTCAGCACGGTGAGCTAGACAAAATCGTACTTTCCCGCTCATTAGAGCTTAGCTCTAATGAACCCATACATATTCCACAGCTTTTAGGCAATCTAGCTCGACAAAACAAATACGGATACACTTTTGCAACGGATATTACATCCGGAGAACAAAGATCCACATTGATTGGCGCTAGTCCGGAGTTACTAGTTTCAAGAGAGGGAATGGAAGTAATTGCGAATCCGTTGGCAGGTTCAAGACCAAGAAGTAATGATCCAATAGAGGACCAAAGAAGAGCTGAAGAGCTTCTTTCCTCTTCAAAGGACCTTCATGAGCATGCTGTAGTAGTAGAAGCGGTGGTAAGGGCATTGACCCCATATTTCAAAACCATTGAGTTTTCGGAAACGCCTTCGTTGATTACTACCGAAACAATGTGGCATCTTTCCACCATCATAAAGGGAGTGTTACTAGATCCTGAGATTTCATCGCTTGATTTGGCCGTTGCCTTACATCCTACGCCGGCTGTCTGTGGTTCTCCAACTGAGAAGGCAAGACAAGCAATTGCCGAAATTGAACCATTTGATCGCAACTTCTTCACCGGGATGATTGGTTGGTGTGATGCGGAAGGGGATGGAGAGTGGATCGTGACGATTCGTTGTGCCGAGGCACAAGAGCATACCTTGCGATTATTTGCGGGCGCTGGTGTTGTCAGTGCGTCCAAGCCGGAAGAGGAATTGGCAGAAACAGAGGCTAAATTCCAGACCATGCTTCGTGCCATGCGGATTAACACAGGACAGTTTGATAGAAACTAAACTAAGGAATCAGGTCATATGCTTAAATGGCCGAATGTCCTGGATAATGAAAAGTGCAATTAACGCTTCGCTTATAAAAGATAATAAGGAGTGATTCGGGTGGCTATACCAGCTATCTCTTCATATAAAATGCCAAAAGAAACAAATCTTCCAAAAAACAAAGTGCCATGGATGGTTAATCCAGATAGGTCGGTTCTATTGATTCATGACATGCAGCAATACTTTATTGATTACTACAAGCAAGATGCCTCACCTATCCCGGAATTGATAGCCCATACAAAAGCCATTAAAAATAGATGCAGCGAACTAGGAATTCCAGTCGTTTATACTGCACAGCCGGGCAATCAAAAAGCCGAAGACAGGGCTTTACTAACTGATTTTTGGGGAACAGGTCTTAAAGACAATCCAAACCAAACTAAAGTGATTGATGAATTGGCACCGGGTAAGAATGATCTTGTACTGACAAAATGGCGCTACAGTGCATTTAAGAAAACGAATCTATTAGAAATAATGACCGAACAAGGGCGTGACCAGCTAATCATCTGTGGTGTCTATGCCCATATTGGTTGTCTCATGACAGCGGGAGAGGCCTTCATGTCAGACATACAGCCGTTTTTCGTTGCAGATGCAGTGGCCGATTTTTCACTGGAAGAGCATAAGATGGCGATTAAATATGTAACGGAACGTTGTGCAGCTGTTTTTTCAACAGCCCAGATTCTCGACCAACTAAAGGGAGAGAATACTGACGAAGCAGAAATTGTACAGAAATCGACCATCACTTCTTGGTGAAACGCAAATAAAGTGAAGAAGGTCTGTCAGAGGAGTCTCTGACAGATTTTTCCTTTTATTCATTTTACTATATATTCTGCGTATGAATTCCGGTGTCAAAACATCTGATTTATGTTATGTTAATGCTTCATAATAATAGATCTTACTATAGTATGTTTCAAGTTCCCATAAGGAAGGAAAGGAGCCTTTCACTTTCAGAAAAATATACTCTGTTACAGGTTTTGATTCAACTGACTAGGGAGTGTTAGGTATAGCAAACGAATGAATGAACAGGTTAAATTTCAAACAAAAAAGAACGTTCTTCTGGGATGTGGTAATTTCACTCCAATCCCAAAAGATGTTCTTCTTGTCAAAGCAGATATGTCTATGTTTATAGCAATTAAAGAACTCGTTATAATTTAAATTTTGCCACTTGTTCCTGCAGCTCTGATGAAAGCTGCGATAAAGAATTTGAAGAGAGGCTGATTTCTTCGGTAGCGGCGAGCTGCTCTTCTGTTGTAGCCGCTATATTGTTTGTGTGCACGGATACGCTCGATATATCTTCAGCCACTTGATTAATGGCATCTGATACAAGATTGGAGCTGGCCGAAATTTGTTGCACAGAAGCAGCCATGCTGTTCACTTCTTTTTCCATTTGAATCATGTAAGCTACAATTTCTTTAAATGATTCTTCCGTATCATGGATTACGGAAATCCCTTCCTCAACTTCCACCTTTACTTGATACATCGATGAAATCGAACCTTCCATATTTAATTGAATATCTTTGATCAACTCAACTATTTGACTGGAAGAAGCCTGTGATTGTTCGGCGAGCTTTCGAACTTCATCGGCAACGACAGCAAAGCCTTTCCCATGTTCTCCTGCTCGGGCTGCTTCAATGGCTGCGTTTAACGCCAGTAAATTTGTCTGATCGGCAATAGCAGAAATTGTCCCGGAGATTTTGCTGATTTCACTTGAGCTTGAATCCAGTATTTTTAATATGCTTTCGCTTTCATTAGCCTTCGTATAAATAAATTCAATCTGCTGAGTGGTTTTAGAGAGCAATTCATTTCCTTGATTGGCTTTTGAGACTACTTTACTGCCTGTTTCAGATATTTCATTTGATACACCAGCCAAACGGTGAA
Organism: Pradoshia sp. TA40_28; assembly: GCF_059694525.1. Lineage (NCBI taxonomy): Bacteria > Bacillati > Bacillota > Bacilli > Caryophanales > Bacillaceae > Pradoshia > Pradoshia sp. TA40_28. The sequence continues at coordinate 19,918 of NZ_JCATZO010000008.1, read as the reverse complement.
TGGAGGTGGTCACTTCTTCGAGAGCGCTTACACTTTCCTGCAAACGAGTGTTGGCAGAATCAGAAACATCGGCAACATAGCTTATTGAATGGGATACTTCTTCTGTGCCATGGGTTGTTTCTTCCGTGCTCGCGGTCAGTTCCTCGGATGCTTTTGCCACCTGTTCAGTAGAATGATTAACTTGTATGATTAGTAGTTTTGTATTTTCGACCATCGTATTGAAATCATTGACGAGCTCTCCTAATTCATCCGTACGTGTATTCTTTAATGGCGGAATCGAAAAATCGCCTGTTGCAATACGATTTAACCCGGTACTAACCTGTGAGATTGGTTTAGCAATTCGGCCGGAAAAGAAATAAGCGCTGCAACCGGCAATAATAATGGAGCCAAGTGAAATAGCGGCCACTACCCAGGCTAGAAAGGAAGATTTAGCTGTCATCTCTGTTACAGGTATACTGGAGATGATGGTCCATTCCCAGTAAGGTTCTGTTTTTACATAGGCGATTTTTTCAATATCACCACTCTTTGAATAATACGAAATGAAGTCTCCTTTAACTCCTTTTTCTAGAATCATGTCCTCAGCTGTTTTGCCATCAGTGGTTTTAAGATTTTCATAATCGAGTTGGTCATCCTTGGTATATAAGGTGAGAGTTCCTTCACGATCGATTGCTGATATTTCCCCATCCTCTCCAAAATCATAGCCTTTAAAAACTTGCTCTTCCTCTCCGGAAATTTCATCCCTTAGTTGTTGCTGGGCATCTTCTGCAGTGATATATCCCGCGTTAAATTGCTTGTGTAATAGGCCTATCATGCCGATTGTCATTTCCGTGCTGGTTTGGAGATTCTCTTTTTCTGTTTCAATCAGTTGATCCTTTGATATAAAAAATATACTGATGCCAATCACAATAACAGGAATAATTAAGGTTAATAAAGTCAAACTTAATAATTTAATCTTGATTGATTGGGTTTTTTTCTTTTTCAATATATTTTCCTCCTGTCCATTAGAAACGTAATAATGCTCTACAATTAGTTATCGGCATTCCATTATGGCGCCTTAATAATAAAATGTGTAATTATTATGAAAACTAAATTATTATTTTTTGAACTTGTAAGAAAGGGTAATTACTTATTATAGATTTATTTTCTGAGCGGACAAGACGTGCATTTTTAGGAAGATTGGAATGGGAGAGGAAAGAGTGGCTGGGAGTTGAAATGATAAGTATAGATTACCGTTAACTTTTTCAATTTTTACAGTTACAAAAGGAAAAAGCATCGTTAGGTATAAAAAACGATGCCTTTTCTGATGGTATTTAAATGTTTAGATTCTTTTTGGTCTATGTTAGTAGGAAATTACCAACCACGTTTGTATGGTTCAGGCACTTCGACCGTAGTACGCAGTTCCTTTGCAATATTTTTTGGCCAATAGGGATCGCGTAATAACTCTCTGCCAATAAAAATAAGGTCCGCACGGTTGTTTTGTAAGATTTCTTCGGCTTGTACACCAGATGTAATCAATCCAACGGCACCTGTTGCAATATCCGCTCCATGTTTAATGGTCTCACTCATTGGAACCTGGTAGCCTGGAAAGCTTGGTACTGGAACTGACATAACACCACCGGAGCTAACATCAATTAGATCGATACCGTCTTCTTTCATCCAGCGAGCATATTGAATATAATCCTCCGGCTCATAACCATCTTCGTGATAATCCTTTGCAGAAATTCGGACGAACAGCGGTCCATCAAAGACAGACTTAACAGCTTGAATAATTTCTTTCAGGAAGCGATAACGGTTTTCAGCTGTACCGCCATATTCATCTGTACGAGTATTGATTGCAGGAGTCAGGAATTCATTAATTAAGTATCCATGAGCACCATGAATCTCAATCACTTCAAAGCCTGCTTTTTGGGCACGAATGGCAGCTTGTTTAAAGGCTTCCACTGTTTCCGCAATATTTTCCTTCGTCATTTCTTTAGGGGTTTTCATTTTATTATTAAATGGTACAGCAACCGGTGCGATGATTTCTCCCTCGAGTTCAGCTTTTCGACCTGCATGAGCGAGCTGAATTCCAGGAATTGTACCATGTTCTTTCATCATAGTGGTTAGAGTATGTAAACCGTCAATGTGTTCGTCGCTCCAGATTCCTAAATCACGATCTGATATCCGTCCCTCGGGAGAAACAGCGGTTGCTTCTACAATAATTAGGCCAACCTGGCCGACAGCACGACTAGTATAATGAGTTGTATGCCAGTTTTGTACTTTTCCATCACATTCGTGGCTGGAATACATGCACATAGGTGCCATAACAATCCGATTTTTAAGAGTCGTATTTTTAATCGTGTATGGTTCAAACAATAAAGATTTATTCATAAATGACAACTCCTTTCAATCCCTAGTATAACAATTGGAATTAAGGTAAGACCAATCTAATGCTTCAAATAAAAGGGAGAGAGCATGTGTTACGGGAATACCCGAGAACATGCTCCCCATCTTACTTAGTAGCCGTAGCTGCTGCCTCCAACATAAGAAGCACCAACAATTACCAACAAGATGAAAAGTACAACAATGAAAGCAAAGCCTCCTACACCTTTATTACCATAAGAATCACTCAATACAGACACCTCCTGTCCAAAAGCTGCTGCAAGGGAAAAGTATTCCCTTACACTTACAACATATGGCTTTACTTCGAAAGTGGATTGGACAAAAACCAAAGTTGAGAAAGCCTAATTTATTGGAATTATTATACGGTAAGGAAACTGGTGGGCTTATAATGTTGGAATGAGAACTTCATTGATAGGATGGTGGTCATAGCAAGGTTGGTTTCAATCGATTTAGGTACATATTTAGAGGGGAGAAAGCTATGAGAAATAGAAGCTCGGTGGTCATCATAGAAAACGAAAAAGTTGTACTTATTCAGAGGAATTGGAATGGTTCTGTTTATTATGTCTTCCCAGGTGGTGGTATAGAAAATGGTGAAGAACTAAAACTGGCAGCTAAAAGAGAGGCATTGGAAGAACTGGGTGTTGAAGTAAGCGTTAAAGAGTGTTTATCGGAAGTCGAATTTGATGGAAGCAGTCAGTTCTTCTTCCGAGCAGAGATAGTAACTGGAACCATATCCAAGGGAAAGGGGGAAGAATATACAGACGAAACAAGAGGCAGAGGAACGTACTTGCCAGTCTGGGTGCATCTAGAGAAGTTAGCATCTATTGATGTACGACCGAGCGAAGTTGCTGCAAAGATTCAATCCATCTATCATTTAAAATGACCATGATCAGAAGGGGGGAATCCCATAGATTTGGGTTTTCCCTTCTGATCATGTGTTTTTTAAGAGGAGTACAGTAAACTCTGCTCTTAATCCAACAGTATTTTTTCTTGAATCTTGCTTCCAAGTTCAATTCCCATGCGCTCGGATTGTAGTGTGGCCTCTTTGATACATTCGATGACAGCATCCTTGACGCCATGGTACTCAAGGATTCGTATGCCTGCTTCAGTGGTTCCTCCTGGACTCGTCACTTCGTACCTCAGCGTTTCGGGAGATTTTTCAGAGGAGTGTACCATTTCAGCAGCTCCCATCAGTGTTTGGATAATTAGGTTTTGCGCTTCCTGATGTTCAAGCCCAATTTGTTTGGCAGATTGCTGCATGGCTTCTATTAGATAATAGATATAAGCAGGGCCACTTCCGGATAGACCTGTGACAGCATCCATTTTCTCTTCCTCTGTAAAAACAACGATTCCCACCGTTTGGAAAATTTCTTTCGCTAATGTGAGATTCTCTTCGTTCATATATTTATTTCCTGAAAGAGCCGTCGCGGATTTACCAACTGCTGCAGATGTATTGGGCATAGCGCGTATAATCGGCATGGTATTCTCCGTGAGAGCTTCAAGACTTTGTGTAGAAATACCTGCAGCAACAGATAAAAGTAACATCGTATCTTTTAAAAAGGGCTTGGCTTGCTGCAAGACTGTATAAACATCCTTCGGTTTAACAGCTATTAGAACGATATCAGCATCCGTAAGAAGAGTATCCATGTCACGGCATGGAGTGATACCATACTGTTCTTTCAAGCGTATCATTTGAGGATCATTCCTTCGATTGCTGACCCATAGATTTGCAGGTGCAGTCGCCCCCTTTTTTACAATACCTGCAATCAATGCTTCGGCCATAGAACCGGCGCCCAGAAATACAATTTTTTTATTCATGCTCCTGCCTCCTTTAAAAAGTAAAAAGCCCTTCATCCCGTAAAGGACGAAAGGCTATTCTTCCGTGGTACCACCTTAATTTGCAGCATCATTTATGCATGCATCTCTAAACCGGATAACGCTCGGGTAACGGTCAGGTTTGCCTGACAGCTCAAAAGGCAGGTTCAATCACGCAGCGGGCGATGAAACCTTCCAGTCAGTGGGTTCCACTCTCTTGCGCCATCCATGATTTACTATTCTTTATCATTGCTTGTAAAGTATGTTTACTAATATTAATAGAAATTATGCTAAAATTTAGCTCCTGTGTCAAGAATATTCAAACTTTATAATGGAATTTTCAGACAAATTATGTAAAAATAATTATTAAAATACATAATGGGGAGCAATGATATGAGTTCAATTAAAAGGGTAGCCGAAAAAATCATTATTCCGACTCCATTTGCAGTCGGTGATGTTAATACCTATCTTCTTAAAGGTGATGCTTTAACGCTGGTTGATGCAGGAGTTAAAACAGAGGAAGCGAAAGAGATACTTGAAAGACAGTTAAAGGAACTGGGGTATACGCTATCCGATATTGAACAAGTTATTTTAACGCATCATCACTCTGATCATTGTGGGTTGACTGACTTATTTGAGGATGCTCGATTGTACGGGCATGAAGATAATCAGCGGCATCTTATCCGGGATACAGCTTTTATGAATGATCAGAAAGAGTTTTTCACGAGTATGGCGAACCAATTTGGTGTGCCGCCCCAATTTATGAAACATGCAAATGATGTAGAAGCGTTATATACGTATTCCGGCTCTAAACCCTTAACTCATTATTTGGAAGAAGGAGACGAGCTTCCTGGACATCCTGGCTGGTTTGCTATGGAAACCTTTGGACATGCACAGGGCCATCTGTCTTTTTATCATAAGAATACAGGCGTCCTGATTGGCGGAGATTTGTTACTGGGTAAAATTTCACCGAACCCTATTCTGGAAGCTCCCAAAAAACAGGGGCAGGAGAGAGTAAAGCCACAGCTACAACTGAATGATAGTTTGCGGAGATTATTAAATGAAGAACTAACAGTCGTGTATCCAGGACATGGTAATGATATTACGGAACCTTACCAATTAATTGAGAGACGTTTAAAAAATCAGCAGGAACGTGCCTTTCATGTTAAAAATCTTATTGGGGAAGATTGTCGGAATGTACTGGAATTAGCCGTGCAATTATTTCCTAAGGCGGTTAAGAGAGATCCAGCACTTGCTCTGTTTGAAACATTGGGTCAGCTTGATTATCTCGAAAGTCTTCATGAAATTGAAAGTGAAGAGGTGGATGGTGTGGTATTATATCAAGTAATGAACCATTAATGAGGAAGTGAAGTACATGAATGAGCGTATTCGCGGAAAAATTGTAACGATCACAGGAGCTTCAGGCGGATTAGGCGAGCAAATTGCCAGGCATGCGGCTAAAAATGGAGCCAGGCTGGTCTTGTTAGCAAGGAGCCAGGATAAATTACAAAAGATTCGTGAAGAGTTAATCACTGAATTTAATTGTGATGTCTATGCCTATACACTGGATGTATCCAACCGCGGGGCAGTTGAACAAACGTTTACCCGTATAAAAAATGAGGTTGGAAATACCGATGTGTTAGTAAATAATGCAGGCTTCGGAATTTTTGAAAAAGCGTTAGAAGCAAACTTAGATGATACAGAATCTATGATTAATACAAATGTCATCGGGCTGATTACCTGTACAAAAATGGTGCTGCCTGCGATGGTGGAAAATAAATCAGGCCATATTATCAATATAGCCTCTCAGGCTGGGAAGATGGCAACGCCAAAATCAAGTGTTTATTCCGCCACAAAGCATGCCGTTCTTGGGTTCACCAATGCTTTGCGGATGGAAATGCACAAGGAGAATGTGTATGTTACGTCCGTGAATCCCGGGCCGATTAAAACGAATTTCTTTACGATTGCAGATAAAGAAGGTACCTATATTAAAAATATCGAGCGGTTAATGATTGATCCAATCAAGCTGGCAGAAAAAATAACGAATATCATGCTAAAAAATAAGCGAGAAATTAATGCGCCTGGCTGGATGAATGCCGGAAGCAAAATATACAGCCTTTTCCCAAGAACAGTTGAAACACTGGGAAGAAGCCAATTCAATAAAAAATAAACAAAAAATCCACCCATTAAAAAGAAAGGGTGGATTTTTTGTTCTCCCTTCGCGCGGAAAGCTAGCCCATTCTGTAGAAGATAGCGTTATAAAATAGAAGTGAACAGCTAGAACGAAAAAACAGATAAGTTCTTCTTAAATCCAAGTACTTTGTCTACCCACTTAAATAGTATATAAAAATAACATTTTATTTAATGTTATCCTACATTATTATTTGTTTTACGGGTATATAGTAGATATATACTATTTTTAGATACTATATTAAAAGAGAGAGGTGATTGGTTGTGAATCGTGAAATGATTAATATTTTAAAATGGATCTCAGGCGGTATAGAGGCATTATTAGGTATACCGGTTCTTGGAGGTACTATTATAATAAGTATGGCATGGACACCTTTATTTATCATGCTGGCGTTTCATATCGTCATTGTAATCCTCTCGTATAAAGCTGGAGTCAAAGCTTACGGAAATGTCTTAGGAATTGTAACAAATATTGTTGGCTTTATTCCTGGCGTTGGTATGATTATGCACCTATTATCTGCGGTGTTCATCCTAGTGAATGCTGCTCAAAATCAAAATAAAATAACAGTATAAAAAAGAGGGGAAGAAACCCGAATCAACCTTTTATAAAGAACGAATCGGGTTTCTTTCTTTAATGATTGACAGAAATACTACCTGTCTCTGTACTCAATTGGATGGTGGTGCTTCCATCACCATTCATATAACTACCAGTTTTTTTACCAAAGATTTGCGTACTGCCCATCTCAGAATCTGCTGATAGGAGAATGTTTTTCGGATCCTCATTGATGGTTAGATTGATATCTCCAATTTCATTTTTGGCGAGAAGAGACTGATTCACTTCGTCGGTTGTGATTTCTATGGAACCGATCTCGTTCTCAACCTGAAGCTTCCCACTGTAGTGGTTGATTGAAATATCTCCCATCTCTGATGTAGCATTCAGGGAGGTCGAGGATACCTCACTTATGTCAATATTTCCAATTTCTGAATCTACGATTAGTTTGACTGCATCTATCTGATTTATCGTAATCTCTCCAACTTCATTCGAAACAGCAATTCTGTCATATTGTTTTTGGGGCAAATAAATAGTGATATTCTTAGTGGATTTTTTAAAATTTATACCAAGAGAAATCGTTTTATCCGCCTCGTTTGTGATGGATAGTGAATTTCCTTTTACTTCCATTTTTACCAACTTAGACGTTTTAGGACCATTTGTTTCGACGATTATTTCATCCCCGGATGTTTCCGCCAGTTTGATTGTTCCAGCATTATTGGAGATGGCCAGTGAGTGGATCTTTGAACTTTGAAAGCGATTCGTTTGTTTGTCATTTTCATTTTGAAACGAAAAATAAGACTTTGCAGTTAAGAGTGCTCCTGAAATGCCAATAACGAGGAGAATAGTAGCAAAGACCAGCCATTTTTTAAACATGCTTCATACCTCCCTTTACGACAGTAACATTCCATTTGCAATATCTGATAAACACCTTAGAGCTAAAAATAGTGACATAATACATGATAATCAAGAGGATAATCCCCAATCCGCTGAACCCAATGGAAAGAAAAATCTCAAATGCAAAAGCTTGATTAAATCCAAGTAGGATACTGACCAACTGAAGCAGTGGTGAAAAGATTAGAGCAACACTTGAAACCCAACCACCCAACAATACTCCTGCAATGGCGATGGCGGGACCGAGAACAATAATAAGATTTAGGAAGCTCAGGCCAATGGTTAACCCAATCGCGCTGATGACGTTTGAAAATGTCATCTTCTGATCTACCTGGGCAAATGTACTGGTTATATTTAATTCCTTTGCAATGAATTCAGGAGATCCAAGATTTTCGGCAATTTCGCTTTCAGATTTCCCCTCTAATAAACCATTCTCAAAATACTCATTATAATCATTTAAAATATCATCACGTTCATTTCTCGGGAGTGTGTTGAGCTGGTCAGATAATTTCTTAAGGAATTGTTCCCTATTCACTTAACTTCACCTTCCTCGATTAATTGATTAACACCAATAGAAAAAGCTTGCCACTCCTTTACGAGTTGCATCATATAGTCCTGTCCTTTTTTAGTAAGATGATAGTATTTACGCGACGGGCCTTCTGTAGATTCCTGGAGATAGGTCGTAAAATATTCTTCTTTTGTTAAACGTCTGAGAAGAGGATAAACAGCACCTTCTGAAATCTCAAATTTATTGGAGATTTCCTGTACAAGCTCATATCCATAGCGGTCTTTGTTATTTAATAAAACAAGTACACACAACTCTAAAACACCCTTTTTAAATTGGACATTCAAGCGTATGCCTCCTTTCCTTAGCTATTATACATTGTATAGTAGTAACTATAGTATGGCATGTGGTACTGTACAATGCAAGGTAGTTTGGATATAAATATTAAATATATTTACATCAATTAAAGAGGTGATGATTTTGAAAATAGTATAAATTCTCAATTGACTAATAATTCAAATTATAGTAATCTATGTAAAGACTTACCAATTTAGTTACCAATGAGAGGAGGACTGTGTGATGAAAAGATCAGTGATTTTTGTAGCGTATCATCGAGTCGATATCAAATTCGTGCAGTCCTCCCGTTTAAATATGAATTAATTTGTATTAAACGAAAAGGCTGCACGTTGCCGTGAAAAGTACTTTAGTCTAATCCTAAAGTTTGATGGACGTTTTTTAACGTTCAAAAACTTTATTTTGGAATGGATTTAGTACCTCGCGATCATCGTTGCAGCCTTTTTTTGTTGGCTGACCTGAGTAGAGTGTAATTAGAAATGGAGGAAGAATGATGGTAACCAATCGTATCTATCTAGCAATATCAAGAAAAGTTCAGATAAACAGCACGTAGCAAAAGGTGAGGTTTTTCGGTTAAGAGACTAAGGGGGAGATGAAATGTTTTCGGTTTTAAAGAAATTAGGATGGTTTTTTAAAGAGCACTGGATTCGGTATACCGTAGCAATCGGGTTATTGAATATCGTGAATGTGCTCGAAGTATTGCCGCCCATGATTGTTGGGATGGCGATCGATGACATGAGTATAGGTGTGATGACGCAAGAGACGATCATGAAATACGTTTGGTGGATGATTGGATTAATGATCACCCTTTATCTATTAACGTATATTTGGAATTACCAGTTATTCAGTGGAGCGTATGTTTTGGAACGGAAGCTGCGTTCAGGATTTATGAGCCATTTATTAAAAATGACCCCAACCTTTTATGAAAAAAATCGAACGGGCGACTTAATGGCTAGAGCAACGAATGATCTCAAATCTATATCTGTTACTGCGGGATTTGGGATATTAACGCTAATGGATTCGACCTTGTACATGATTGCCATTCTAGTAACGATGGCGATTACAATCAGCTGGCAGTTAACACTTGCAGCCATTTTACCTCTGCCGATCATGGCATGGGCTGTAAAAAAGGGTGGAGAGCGAATTCATGAACACTTCACAGTAGCACAGGATGCTTTTGGTGAAATGAATGACAAGGTTCTGGAATCAGTGGCAGGTGTTCGTGTGATCCGAGCGTATGTACAGGAGCATGCTGATGAACAGCGATTTGAAGAAATGACAGAAGATGTGTATGAGAAAAATATGAGAGTAACGAAAGTAGATTCCATGTTTGATCCGGTTATTACATTTGTCATCGGCATCAGTTATTTAATCAGTCTCGGTTACGGAGCTAATCTGGTGTTTGCTCAGCAGATTTCAATTGGTCAGCTTGTCACCTTTAATGTGTATTTATCGATGCTGATCTGGCCGATGATTGCCATTGGGGAATTAATTAATGTTATGCAAAGAGGGAATGCCTCGCTGGATCGGATGAACGAAACATTATCCTATCAGGAAGATGTGAAAAATGATCCGAATCCTGTGGATGTTCCGGCACTTGAAAATGTCAGATTTGATCAGGTTAAATTCCGTTATCCATCCTCAAAAGTGGATAATTTAGCCGATATCAATGTCAAAATTGACAGTGGCGAAACAATTGGGATTGTCGGAAAAACCGGAAGCGGGAAAACGACATTCGTTAAACAATTGCTTCGAGAATATCCGACTGGAAACGGAATTCTCTCCATTTCTGATGTACCGATTGAGAAACAAAATCTGGGGGACGTCAGGGAATGGATTGGGTATGTCCCGCAGGACCATGTTTTATTTTCTAAAACAGTCAGGGAAAACATTTTATTCGGCAAGATGGAAGCAACTGAGGAAGAGTTCTGGAAAGCAGTACGCCTCGCGGATTTTGAAAAAGACATAGAAAGACTCCCGAACAAGTTAGAAACGCTGGTTGGAGAAAAAGGAATTGCTTTATCAGGCGGTCAGAAGCAAAGGATCTCAATTGCCAGGGCGTTAATTAAAGATCCGGAAATCTTGATTCTGGATGACTCGCTGTCTGCGGTAGATGCCAAAACGGAAACAACTATTATAGAAAACATTCGTAAAGAACGAAGTGGTAAAACAACGATGATTACGACTCACAGATTATCGGCTGTACAGCATGCAGACTGGATTATTGTGCTCGATGACGGTGTGGTTATTGAGGAAGGCACACATGTCATGTTGCTTCAAAAGGAAGGCTGGTATAAAGAACAATATGATCGCCAACAAGTTGAAGTGAAAACGGAGGTGAGTGCCTAATGAACGAAAATATGGAACAAACGGAATCTGGTTGGAAAACGGGCAAACGTTTATATCAATATGCAGTTAAGTTTAAAGGAACGATTATCCTTGCACTGATGATGTTATCCATCTCAGTAGGGGCTGATTTAATCGGTCCCTATATCGGAAAAAACATCATAGATCATCACATAATGGGGATTGAATCACCATGGGTAGAAACAAAAGAAACGGAAGATGCGGTTAATTATGAAGGGAAATGGTATACACGGGAGGCCTATGTAGAGAAAGGCGAATGGACTGGTGATCAGGTTGCCATTCAACAGGTTGGGACCACATTTTTATTTCTAAACCAGCCGGTAGAGTTTGATGGAAAGAGGGTCTATAAAGAGGGACAGCTGGTGATTACGAGCGGAGAGAAAGAAGCCATCTATGAGGCTGAGAAACTATCAGGATCACACATCATGGCGTTTTATCAGCCGGAGATCAGCCGAATAATGAAATTGATTGCGATTTATTTTGGAATTATGGTTGTGGCATTCTTTTTTCAATATGGACAGAGTTTTTATTTACAAAAAGCAGCAAACCGAATCATTCAAACCATGCGAAAGGATGTATTTGCCCAAATTCAACGTCTTCCGATTCGCTATTTTGACAATTTGCCGGCCGGGAAGGTAGTTGCGCGTATTACGAATGATACAGAAGCTATTCGAGAGCTATACGTAAGGGTATTGGCTAACTTTTTTTCAAGTACGATTAATATTATCGGAATCATCATTGCCTTATGCTTGCTCAATCTAAAGCTTGGCTTGGTAACACTAATTACCTTGCCTTTGCTTGTTATATGGACAGTCGTATTCCGCAAATTTGCTACAAAGTATAACCGGGTAATCCGGGCACGTATAAGTGACATCAATGCCATGATTAATGAATCAATCAATGGGATGACGATCATTCAGGCATTTAAGCGCGAGAAAGAAACAAGTGAGGATTTTGAAAAACTGAACAAAGAGCATTATGTCTACCAGAGTAAAATGCAGCGATTAAATTCATTATTAAATGGAAACCTTGTTGGTGCACTGCGTGTCATTACATTAACGCTTTTTATTTGGTATTTCGGAGGCATGGCAGCAGCTGGTGAATCAATCGTCAGCCTCGGTGTTTTGTATGCGATGGTGAATTACTTAAACCGTCTGTTTCAACCGATTTCAGGAATCGTCAATCAGTTTGCCAATTTTGAACAGGCGATGGTGGCTGGTGAGCGTGTATTTGCCTTACTTGATGAGGAGGGGACAAATGTAGAAAATCATCGCATCTCTCGCTTCAAAGGACATGTTGAATTTGACCATATTTCCTTCAGTTATAAAGCAGGGGAGAAGGTACTGAATGATATTCATTTCGAGGCAAAACAGGGTGAAACGATTGCTTTGGTTGGACATACAGGTTCAGGTAAAAGTTCAATCATGAATCTATTATTCCGATTTTATGATTATCAGGAGGGATCTATCCGGATTGATGGGCAGGAACTGAAAGAGATTCCCCATCAAACTTTACGCGAGCATATGGGGATCGTATTGCAGGACCCGTATCTGTTTACTGGGACTATCCTGTCAAATATCACACTGGATGATCCAAAGATTACGAGAGAAGTGGCAGAAAAAGCTTTGCGTGATGTAGGTGCAGACCGCGTGTTGGCCAATCTGGAACATGGCTTTGACGAACCGGTTGTAGAAAAAGGGAGTACTCTTTCATCGGGCCAGCGCCAATTAATTTCTTTTGCCAGGGCTTTGGCTTTCAATCCAGCCATTCTTATTCTTGATGAGGCCACATCCAGTATTGACACAGAAACAGAAAACCTGATTCAGGAAGCAATGGAGGTATTAAAGAAAGGACGAACCACCTTTATCATTGCTCATCGTCTTTCTACTATAAAAAATGCCGACCAAATTCTTGTGCTTGATAAAGGGACAATTGTGGAGAGAGGTAACCATGACGAACTCATGGAATTAAAAGGGAAGTATTATCAAATGTATGAGCTGCAAATCGGAAAACTTGCAGGTTAATCCTTTTAGGCTTCACAGTATTCAAAGTTTAGATAAGTTCAATGTAATAGATAAAGAGAGGAAGCGACATTGCTTCCTCTCTTTTATGTCGTGTGATTAATGGAGGCTAGATTAAAAATCCCGTATGTCTCTTTCTCTTAACCCTCTAGTCCATAATTGCCCAATAAGCGGGTTTTAGATGATAATTTGGGTCAAAGACAAAGGGGGCATCTTTTCCAATGCCATTATTATATTCCTTGGCACGATCGTCTAACCATGTATGATTATCAGCAATTCCCCAGAATGTCACGTTACTAATCTTGTCTCCTAACTTCTCATACATTTCAAATAATTCATTGTATCTGTCAGCTTGACGCTGGAACTCTTCGTCTGGAATAGCCTCGTAGGAAGGATAAGCAGGTCTTGGAGGCCAACCGTATAAGCTCACATCCAATTCGGTTATTTGATTATCTAAACCAAGACTGGCAAAACGATTAATGGATTCCTCTGTTTCGGCAATAGAAGGCCATCCCAATTGAATGTGGGCTTGGTGGCCGACACCGTCAATAGGAACTCCTTGGTCCAGCAAATCAACAACTAGATCATATAAGTATGTTTTTTTAGGTTCAACTTCTGTATTGTAGTCATTAATATACAGGTTTGCATCCTTCTTTGCATATTTTTTAACCGTTTTAAATGCAACTTTAATATAATCTGTACCCGTTATTTGATACCATGGAGATTCACGCAGTTTCTGCTCATTCGAAGCGTATTCATCAATCACTTCGTTTACGACATCCCAAGAGTCCACATCATTTTTATACCGTTTAACAATCGTTTTTATGTGGTTTTCTAAGCGCTGTAATAAAAGCTTTTTATTTTTCTCCCGCTGTTTTGGATTGGTTTCTTCCACCATTTTATTCCCTTTTTTATCTATAAAGAACCATTCAGGAACTTGGCTATGCCATACAAGGGTGTGAAAGCGGACGTCCATATCATTCTTCTTGGCGAATTTCACAATTTTATCAGCCTCTTTAAAATTAAATTTCCCCTCTTTTGGTTGGATTGAAATAGGCTTCATCACATTCTCTGCAACTATACTGTTATAGTGGTGTTTCAATACACGTTGACTCTTGCCCTCTAATTGCTCTGGTTCTACGGCTGCCCCAATCGTAAATGAATCTTCATACCTTTCATATAAAGGAGCGGCTTCTAATGCGCTTATTGGCTGAGCGCTGGCAACATCAGTAGAGGCTATAGGAGTTACAAGGGAAAGAGCAAATCCTAAACTTAGAAACTTACAGATCAATTTGTTTGACATAGACAAATCTCCTTTTTAATTTAATGAAAGCGATTGCATAAATCTGTTTGGACCTTATTATAGAAGCAATTAATATAGGAAGTCTAACAAACAAGCTGAATTAGTAGAAAAATAGGACATACAGCATAGTAAGAAAAAAAACTGATCGATTTATTCAGGACTAACTACATAGCAGTGAATCCAACTGACGCACTTAATAAAGGGAGAATATACATCTTACTAAAGTATAAAATGAGTTGATTAAAGATTTCTTGATGAAATGATGATCAGGAAAATAATACCGTTTCAATAAGAAATAATTATTTGCCAGTTTAATTGGTCTATTTTCCCTTCTTTTGCTATACAAATTATAGACAGTCTTTCCATTTCTGAAAGGAGTTGATTGTTTTTGCTCTGGACTATCGCGGTCGTATTAATCATCATTGCCTGCCTGATTTACATTTTCTGATTTGAACGGTATTTGAATAATTGGAACAGAATAAGGACTGTCTCCTCCCCTTAGAGAAAGGACAGTCCATTTTTTTGGTTTTTATACTATTTTTACAAGTATCGTACTATTTCATCAATCGTACTGGGATTACTACTTATGCCGATTTTGAAGAGAAGATGAAAAAATTAGGATTGAAGACGATCACTACAGTTTTCCAGCCTAAAACCTCAATCGTTTCCGGATAAATTGGAAAAGAATCAGATAACGATTAGATATAAATAAGCATAAGAATGTAAGTTTTTCGTCCGTATCACTGGATTTCGACAAAGGAAGCCATGTGTTGTTTAAGTATGTTTATTTGCTGCACTTAACTAATAACCTAGGGAAGCAATTTAATGAATAAACAAGTCCTCGATAAGCCGTCCACCGATTATTATGAAACTTTTATAAGTTAATATGAACTTCAAAAACTACAGTCTACCTCTGCCATTACTACTTAAGAAAAACGCCAATGAAAGACTTCAAAGGATGTATCTTAAATTTTACATAATTTCAAATTCACCTACATGATAAAAATATTGAAACGAAAGGAATGGAGAAATTTGACGACAGTTAACAAAACGGAAAAATGCCCATTTTGCGGAAGTGAAAACCTAACGAAAAAGAAAAGAGGTTACACCATTACAACAGGTATTTTTGGAATGAATAAGATGCAATATACCTGTCAGGAATGTGGGAAGAAATTTATGGAGAACAAAGCGGTCTTTAGCTAACAGGGGGATTTTAGAATGAATATCAAAGAACGAAATATCTTCCAACTAGTACTCTTATCGTTAGTTACGTTCAGTATTTATTATTTTTATTGGATCTATTCTACATCCGAATCAATTTCGGAAGAGAAGAGAAAAGTACCTCCTGTTATTGAAGTCCTATTATGTATCGTTACCATCAAGATCTACGCCATTTATTGGCATTATAGAACTGCCAAAATGGTTTATGTATATGCTCAGGAGCAAGGCTACCGAGGAATGACCGACCAGTCTATCATTTGTGGATTGGTAGCCATCTTGCCAATGGGTGGATTGATGTCTATGGGATTGATTCAAACTCAAGAAAATACCATTCATTTCTTACAAAATAGAGCCAAAAAAGTGCCGGTATAAAAGGATGGACAAACCATTTTAATAAGTTTGTATCCAATATAAGGATTAGGAATGCTAAAATAGCGTTCTCTATTCTTATACCGGTTTAAAATAAGATGAAAAAAGAAATCCATGATGATATGTGATACATACCAAAAAGTAAGATATATTCTTACCTATTGGTTCACATAGCATGATGGATTTTTTTCTTGTCAGGAGCGATGAAACATAACAGAAGTAGTAGCATAAAAATCCAACTTGATACTAAAAAGTAAATGTACTTCTACATTTTGTATAACAATTGCAAATATGTAAAAAAATGAGTTTTCTTATAGAAAAATTTCAGAATATACTCTATTATGAATATATTGGAATAAGTAAGCGCTTTATAAAGATTATATGAAAATATGAATGGAATCGAAGGTAAGTGTTTATCATGTTCTAAAGTAATGATATGGTATCTAACTATCACAAGGGGTGTTCATAATGATCGTTAAAGATTTCTTTATTGCTCTTTCTGAAAATCAGTTTTTAAATCGTGCAGCTCAAAAATATGGGTTGAAAATGGGTGCACAAAGTGTAGTTGCCGGTACAAATATAGCAGAAACAATCGAGAGTATAAAAGAATTAAATAAATATGGGATTTCTTGTACAGTAGATAACCTTGGCGAATTTGTCAGTAAGAAAGAAGATGCGGTGAAGGCAAAGGAACAAATTTTACAAGTCATTGAAGCTATTCATGAAAATGAGGTCGATGCTCATATTTCATTGAAGCCCTCTCAACTTGGATTAGATATTGATTATGCTTTCTGTCAAGCCAATCTATTGGAGATTGTAGAAGCAGCCTCCAAATATGATATTTTTATAAATGTTGATATGGAAAACCATTCCCGTCTACAACCTTCCTTCGATTTAATAGATCGTATATCGGAAAACTATCAGAATATAGGTACAGTTATACAAGCATATTTTCACCGAGCAGAAAATGATATACAAAAATATAAAAATTATCGTCTCCGTATTGTAAAAGGTGCTTATAAGGAACCGGCTGAGTTAGCTTATCAAGCAAAATCTGAGATTGATACGAATTATATCAAATTGATTGAGTATCATTTATTAAATGGTAAGTTTACCTCGATCGCTACACATGATCATCATGTCATTAATCATATAAAGCAATTTGTGAAAGAGCATAATATCCCTAATGAAAAATTTGAGTTTCAAATGCTCTATGGTTTCCGAGAGGATATGCAAATAGCCTTGGCTAAAGAAGGTTACCAGTTTTGTACATATGTTCCCTTTGGAATAGACTGGTATGGATATTTTATGAGACGTTTAGCTGAAAGACCACAAAATATTAACCTAGTTACGAAACAAGTCTTTACTAAAAAAACAAACACGACTCTTGCGATAGCTGCAGGTGCCTTTTTACTCGGTAGATTATCTAAAAAGAATAAATAGAAATAAAAGCCACTGTCCGATGAACATGGACAGTGGCTTTGTGTATCAAACTATTATTTGTAATTAAATAAAAGTTTTTCCTTAAATACTGCTAAATTATTACAATTTCAACTAGATTATAATACAATAAGATGGTTGAGATTAGAATGATGAAGGAAGATAAAGAGATGCGTAATATTTTAATAATAATGGCTGCTGTTATAGGAATCGGATTATTAGTAAGCTGGATAAAACCTGGTTCAAGTATGGCCGGTGTAATGAATGACCAATCCGGGCATCCAGAATTGGATATGGTTACATACGAAAGGACCTTGAAAAAAGTGCCTGATAAATTTAATGGAAAAGAAAGAAAAGTGGTATATCTAACGATTGATGATGGTCCAAGTCTTTATACGAAGGAATTAATTAAAGTACTGAATCAATATGATATTCCTGCCACTCATTTTTTAATAGGTAATAATATGAAGAACTACCCGGATATGGCGAAGGAATACGTAAATCGGGGAGATTATATCGGAATGCATTCCATGAGCCATAATTATAATAAATTGTACAAAAAGGGTAAAATTGTAGAAGAAGTAATTGAGACGCAAAAATTAATTAAAGAGCAGGTTGGAATTCTACCTACCTTATTCCGTTGTCCGTATGGTTCTTCTCCAGGATTAAATGAACATCTTCGTAATCAGGTTACACAAGCTGGATTAAAAACATGGGATTGGACTATCGATTCAAAAGATTGGCAGTTACAAAACAATCCATCAAAAATTAAGCAAGAAATCCTGGCTCAATTAAATGCTCCAGAAGAAATCATCTTAGTCCATGAAAAGAAAAACACCATTAAGGTACTGCCAGAGATTATTGAAAGTATTCAGGAAGCAGGCTATGAATTTGAACGGTATGATGAATCTAACCATTTCCCTGTAAATTTCCATAATGATAATAGATTATAAGATATAGGAGTATCGAGTATATATGATAGGGAAGAAAATAGGTGTATCTCTTATTTTGGTGCTCATCAGTATGAGTATCTTGATGATCCCCGCCATTTTGTCAGTTATGCAAAAGTATGATGAAAAATATTTAAAGATTCATAATGAAGTAGTATTGGATTTCAAATCTAATATGAATTCTGGAGCCCTATTCCAGACTGAAAATAATAAACTGCAGAATCTATATGAAACAACTGTAAAAGACGGAGCAGATGATCTGAAAAATGTAGAAAAGCAGATTAGTGAAGCAGAAGAAACAATTGATAAGTGTAAAACATTGGTAGATATGGATCAAACGTTGGTTGGAAATCAATTATCACGAATGATAGACACAGAAGAATATCTGGGTAAAATAGATAAACAAAAAGAAAATAAAGAGACAGTTATGAACCTGCATCATACTTTGATGAATCTATTAAATACCTATAATCAAGCACTAAATGAATACGATGAGGTATTAACCTTGGAGAAACAAATTTTTTCAGGCTTGAAAGAGGAAAAGAGCATGAAAGAAATTTCGCCAATTATTGATGAGGTAAATAGGCTGTCGAGTAATTTATCTTCAACCATTCAGGATTTAAATGTCCAAATACAAACGTATAATAAGATACAAATTTAAATAGCGACATTTGCAAATTAGATTAGTTTTACGTTCTTATTTCCTGTGATAACGTTTAAGCTCTAATATTGCTTAATATAAGTAAGGGTGGTAGTCGAGTAGATTAGTAGCTATGCAAAAAATGGTGCTTGATATCTATTTAACTACCATGATAATATGTTTAAATCAGTGTGTAGAGATATTGGTATATTCGATATGCCAAAAATATATGTCTTTATGATACGTCTGCCATCTGAAATGATGATTTGGAGATGACAAACTGATGCACGGAGAAACAAGACTGCCTAGAAATGGCAAAGAGGGTATTATATTTTTATTGATTATTTCTATTATCTCAGTCAATACGATAGCTCCTATTATTACAGGGTTGGAGCGTGGCTTCAGTAAGGAAGTTTATCTTGATACCCTAAAAATCATTCCAATTATGTGGGTGATTGTCGTTCTATCTGTCAGATTGATAGCAGGTCCGCTTGTAGGTAAAATCATGCCAAAATTCGTTGGACAGACAGATGGATTTAATGCCAGAGTCCTATTAAATACATTATTAAATGTTACAGTCTTATCTATTTGGTTGACCATCATTGGTACTTGGGTCGGAAGTGGTCAAATTAGCCTGGAGCCATTTGAAAATTTCTTTTCCGTTTGGCCGAGAAACTTTGGGGTGGCATTCTGGATTGAACTAATCGTTGCACAGCCGATAGCAAGATTTGTCATGAAGAAAATGCATGAGAAACAAGCAAGTAGAGCGGACGCAGTTAAATTATAAGGTCTGTCTTTTCGTAAAAAGAATATACTTATAAATAAAAAGTTCAACCAAAATGTACTGAACCCTAAAAGTTAGACCAAATATTTAAGCAGCTAATTGACTGGTATAAAGACGGTATTCAACCGGACTC